>JBDRLC010000038.1:0-13771 GCA_043813305.1 Candidatus Omnitrophota bacterium
ATCTGGAACAACGACCAGACATCTATCGATGTGCGCTCAAGGCTAATGGTACAACTGCGGGATGATATATTAGACGAAGTTACAAAAATATATTTTGAACGCCTAAGGGTGATAAATGAAATCAACAGCCTCAGTATTACCGAAAAAAAGAGAAGGTTTGAGAAAGAATTGAGGCTACGGGAACTTACTGCTTATCTCGATGGCTTAACCGGAGGGTATTTTTCAGATTATATTAGGAAGGGAAAAGTAAAATTATGGAACGCAGGCTGAGGAGCTAATGACAGCCCCGGTAGTGATTGTAAAATCATTATTTCCTGAAGTTCCGCATGAATTTGCCGTAGCAGTTATAGTGTATTGGTCGAACTTCATGACGTCACAGCTATAAGTATAGCCGTTTAAGTTTTGGTCACAATATGCGCGGCCTAGATAGGGTAGCGTTACTTCAGTAAGTAAGGTTTCATCTCCAGGGTAAGAGCCGTCATTTGCCGCTGCATAGGTCTCGCAGGCATTGGCTATAGTTTTCAATGTCGCCTGCGCAAAGGTTTCATTTGAGATTATGCGCGATCTTAAGAGGCCGGGTATCGCCAAAGTAGCCAGTAGAGCAATAATCGCCACCACGATCATTATCTCCACAAGCGTAAAACCTTTTTTATGCATCAGATTTGACACTTTCGCTGAAGAATTTATCTCCCCTTTTGTAGAAAACGGCGTAAAGCTTAAGATTTTCAATATTAGAGTAATGAATTCTCACTTTAAAAGAGGGCGTCACTAAATGAGGCGTCATTGTTTCTGTTACTCTCGGCAGGAATTCCTGGTCTTTATTGTAGACTTTAAATTCCAATTTTACGCTTTCCTTAGGCTTTAAAAAGTCTATTTTATTAAATTTCAAGATAAAGTCCTGTTGAAATCCCTGGTCAGTTAAAGTTACTTCAATATCTTCTACGCATATTTCTCTTACTAGAAAAAATCCTTGATTACAAAGAAAAAATCCCATCTTGTCTATGTCCGGGTCTAAATTCAATTCTAAGGTTAGCTGAGGAAAGAGCCGCTTCTTTACCTCTTGCGACACAGTCTTCTTTAATTTACGGATGCGTAAGACAGAGAAGAAGAGAATCGCAAGAGTAATAATAATAAGCCAATCTTTTATCGTAAGACCCAACAATCCACTTCGCATATTTTTCCTTTTCAAATAGTATAACACAGACCTAGTCTTTTTGTAAGGATTTTTATAATAACAATATATTTACCAAGAGGTTAAGAGGTGATTTTAAAATGGTAACATCATGATTTTAAAATCTCTTGCAATTGAGCTTTATTTATGATATTTTATACACTCACCTGCCAACATTTATTAACCCATTAACCTTGAGGATTGCATATGAGCTTATTGCATTTCACGGATACTAATTTCAAAAAAGAGGTTTTGGATTCAGATCTACCGGTTTTGGTCGACTTCTGGGCAGTTTGGTGCGGCCCATGCAAGATGATTGCACCTTTACTTGAGGAGTTAGCCAAGGAATATTCAAAGAAGATCAAGATCGGCAAAGTAGATGTCGAGGCCAACCCTAAAACCGCTACAACCTACGCAGTTATGTCAGTACCCACCCTTATATTCTTTAAAGACGGTAAAATAATGGAACAAGTTGTAGGCGTTTTAAGTAGGTCTGACCTGAAGAGAAAAATAGAAGATAGCTTATAATGAGCCCTTCGACTGCGCTCAGGGTTCATCCTGAGCGAGCGAAGCGAATCGAAGAATGAAAAAAATATTCATTGCCGCGACTAAGCAGAATGACGGCAAGACCACGGTTTCCTTGGGCCTGATATTTAATTTCCGGGATAGGTTTAAGAAAGTAGCCTTTATCAAACCCATAGGACAGCGATATCTTGAAGAGCAGGGGATAAAGGTTGATGAAGATTCTGTTTTGATCGAGAAAGTCACCGCAACCTGTCAGGTAAGATGCGGATTAAAAGACATGAGTCCGGTGGCAGTCGAGAAGGGCTTTACCGAAAGATACATCAGCTCCCCGGATAAGAAATCAATCTCAAAGCAGATTAAGGAAGCATTCAATAAAGTAGGACGTAAACAGGATTTAGTGGTAATCGAAGGTACGGGCCACGCAGGCGTAGGTTCGGTATTTGATCATTCTAACGCCTATGTAGCAAAACTGCTCGGTTCAAAAGCGATCATTATTTCTTCCGGAGGAATTGGCCGGCCGATAGATGAGATACTTCTGAACAAAGCCTTATTTGAGAAAGAAGGAGTCAAGGTATTAGGCGTGATTATTAATAAAGTATTGCCGAGTAAATTTGATAAGATAAACCGATTGGTAAGAAAGGGGCTGGCGAGGAAAGGAATAGATGTCCTGGGGGTCATTCCTTATAATCCGATGCTCTCTTATCCTACAATAGAGCAGATTATTCAGGAGACGGACTTCGAGCTTCTCTGCGGGCAGGAGTCGCTGGGGAGTTATGTTTCCAGAGTAATGGTCGGGGCGATGCAACCCCGCGATGCGGTCAAATATATAGTCAATGACAGTCTCTTGATTACACCCGGTGACAGGGGAGATATGATTACGGCAGCCTTGGGATGTTTCAGGGGATCGGATAAGAAAAAGCTCAAAATTTCCGGATTGGTTCTTACGGGGAATATTCTTCCCGAGGAACCAACGATTAACCTATTACGCAATTTTAAAATCCCGGTGTTGTTGGCTAAAACCGATACCTATACTGCCGCTTCTCGTGTTCACGACCTGACGATCAAGATCAGGCCACAGGACAAGGATAAGATCGATACAGTAATCAAATTAATCAGAGATAACGTAGATTTCAAAAAAATTTTAAAAAGGATCTAAAATGGATATGGTAAAAACTTTGCATAAAAAAGCCGCAACTTCTAAAAAGACGATTGTTCTTCCTGAGTCGGAAGATAAACGCGTGCAAGAGGCAAGCCGGATAATAGAAAAAAAAGGTATTGCCAATATTGTCCTCCTTACTAAGGATAAAATTATATCCGCTGATAAGGAAAAGTATATTCAAGAGTTCTATGAGATGCGTAAGCACAAGGGTATTGAACTCGATAAAGTAAGGAAGATGTTTGAAGATACCCTTTATTATGCGGCGATGATGACGCGCGAGGGTAAGGTCGATGGGTTTGTCGCAGGAGCAAGCCATACGACGGCGGATATAGCGAGGATATCGATATGGTGCCTGGGAGTTAGCAGGCATACAAACATTGCCTGCGGCAGCTTTATCATGGTCGTGCCTAATTCTCTCTATGGAGAAAAAGGTACCTTTATTTTATCCGATTGCGCTATAGTAGTGGATCCGAACTCCCGCCAACTTGCTAATATCGCTTTAATGTCCGCAGAGTTATCCGCAAAAGTTTTGAATATTACTCCCCGCGTTGCGCTGCTTAGTTATTCAACCAAAGGTTCTGCAAAAAGTAAGACTATAACCAAGATTCATCAGGCATTGGATTTGATTAAACAGAAGGAACCCGGCATGTTAGTAGACGGAGAAATACAGGCGGATGCCGCGATCGTACCTGAAGTAGCTAAAATTAAATGTCCTGAATGTGAAGTGGGAGGGAGAGCAAATATATTGATTTTTCCTAATCTGGAATCGGGGAATATCGGTTATAAACTAGTGCAGAGATTAGCTAATGCAAGGGCGATAGGCCCTTTAATCCTGGGCCTTAATAAACCCTGTAGTGATTTATCGCGCGGTTGTTCAGTCGAAGATATTGTTGATTGTGTGGCTGTGACTGCGATCAGAGCACAGTAAGAGATGAAAATGTTAATAATAAATAGCGGTAGCTCATCTATAAAATATAAATTTTTTGATATGCCTACTGAGAGGACTATATCAAAAGGTTCAATAGAACATATCGGTGAAAAGCAATCCGAAGTAAAGGATCATTATAATGGCATAAAGATAGTTTTAGAAAAAATAAGGAAAGTCGATGCTGTGGGGCATCGTGTAGTTCATGGCGCCGAAGAGTTTAAAAAACCGGCATTGATTAATAGGGCGGTGATTGAGAAAATAAAACAATGCTCATCTATTGCTCCGCTTCATAACCCCGCTAATCTTGATGGAATTATAGCTTGTAAGAGATTATTGCCGGGGGTAAAGCAGGTAGCGGTATTTGATACCGCATTTCATCAGACGATACCTGATTATGCATATATCTATGGGCTTCCCTTTGAATATTACAAGCAACTGGGGATCAGGAAATATGGTTTTCATGGCACCAGCCATGAGTATGTAGCAAATGAGGCAGCGCGCAGATTGAAGAAGCGATTAAATAAATTAAAAATTATTACCTGCCATTTAGGTAATGGCTGCAGTATTACCGCTATCGATAAAGGGAAGTCTATTGATACCAGCATGGGATTTACTCCTTTAGAAGGGTTGATCATGGGAACGCGTAGCGGCGATATAGATCCGGCCTTAGTAACCTATATCATGAAGAAGAAAAAGCTTAATATTGAAAGAATAGATGATATACTAAATAAAAGAAGCGGTTTAAAAGGAATTTCCGGTATCAGTAATGATATGAGGACGTTAGTCGGTAAAGCAAAATCAGGAAATAAGCGGGCAAGATTAGCCATAGACATGTTTACGTACCGGATAAAAAAATATATTGGCTCATATGCTGGCGTGATGCGGGGTTTAGATGTGTTGGTATTCACCGCAGGGATCGGAGAGAATCAGAGAATAATCAGAGATAAAGTCTGCGACGGGCTATTTTCACATTACAGAAATAAACCCAAGATATTAGTTGTACCTACTAATGAAGAATTGTTGATTGCCCGGCAGGCCTATCAGTTGATAAGGAGAAGTTAAATATGCTAAGAACAATATTAAAATCTAAAATTCATAGAGCGCGCGTGACTGAAACTAATTTGTATTATGAAGGAAGTATAACCATTGATGAGAATCTGATGCAGGCAGCTAATATTTGTGAGGGGGAAAAGGTTGAGGTGCTCAATGTTAATAATGGGCTTCGCCTTGAAACCTATGCGATTAAGGGCAAGGCGGGAAGCGGCGTTATCTGTCTTAATGGCCCTTCGGCACGCGGTTCTTGTGAAGGTGATCAGGTGATTGTACTCTGTTATGTATTGGTTGATGATAAAGAAGTGAATGCTCTGAAACGAAAGATAATAAAGGTTAATGAACAAAACCAGATTAAGGATTAGGCTTCTCGGTGATTATGTCCTGAGAAAAAAAGCAAAACCTGTTCTTAAGATTACTCAGGAGCATCGTGATAATTTGAGCCAGATGGCAAGATTAATGTATGATAGCTTGGGGGTTGGCCTGGCTGCACCTCAGGTAGGAATTAATCAAAAGATGCTTGTTGCCGATATCGGGTCCGGTTTGTATAAGCTGATTAACCCTAAGATCGTAAGAAAAGAAGGCCATCAGATTCAGGAAGAAGGGTGTTTGAGTGTTCCGGGGATATGCGTAAAGATAAAGCGAGCAAAGAAAATTAAGGTTGAAGCACTGGATGAATATTCTGCCCGTATTAGCGTAGAAGCAGAAGATCTACTCGCTTGTGTATTTCAACATGAGATAGATCATTTAAACGGCAAGCTGATTGTTGATTATGCTTCGTTTATGAAAAGAGTAAAAATAAAAAAGAAAATAGAAGAATTTAAAAAAAAGTCTAAAGATGAAGAATTGCCAGAATCAGAAACAAAATCTTGCAAATTGCAATTGTAGTTACGAGCCCTGCTCCAGAAAGGGCATATGCTGCGAATGTATAACTTACCATCGTAAGAACAAAGAGTTGCCTGCATGTTTTTTCTCATCCGCAGCAGAAAAGACTTACGATCGCTCCATTAATAACTTTATAAGCACTCAAAAATGAAAAACAGGCTGCCTGATTGGTTTAAACAGGAAATCCCCGATGAGCGAATTTTAAAGATCTCGCGCCTGATCTCTGAGTTTAGTTTAAATTCTGTATGCCGAGAAGCCCGATGTCCGAATATCTCTGATTGCTTTAGGGATAATCAGGCAACTTTTATGATTTTAGGGAATACCTGTACGAGAAATTGCCGGTTCTGTAATCTAAGGAAAACTAACTTAGAATTTTCTTCGTTTGATAAAGATGAGCCTTATAGAATAAGTCAGCTAATTAAGCTTCTGGGGTTGGAGTTTGTAGTAATCACTTCAGTTACCCGGGATGATTTAATTGATGGCGGTGCTTCGATGTTTGCCGAAACCATAGAATTGATCCGTCGAAATAATAAAGATATTAACCCCGTTAGAAATATCACTAACACTGAGAGGTGTAGCAAGATTTCTAACGGGGTAAAGATCGAAGTCTTAATCCCTGATTTTCAGGGTAAGTTCGAAAGCCTTCAACAGGTATTGAATGCAAGGCCTGATATAATCGCTCATAATATTGAAACAGTGGAGCGGCTTTACACTGAACTAAGGCCGATGGCTGATTACCGGCGGTCTCTAGATATAATCAGTAAAATAAAGAAATTAAAACCAGAGATTACCACTAAATCATCTATAATGCTTGGAGTAGGTGAGACGCAGTCAGAATTGATTAAAGCGATAGAGGATTTAAGGGATCACCAGTGCGATTGCCTGACTTTAGGCCAGTATTTAGCTCCGTCAGCCGAACATTATCCGGTAAAAGAATTTGTCACAATCGAACAATTCAGGGAGTATGGAGAGATAGCTTTGAGGTTAGGTTTTAAGGCAGTTTTATCCGGGCCCAAAGTGCGCAGTTCTTATAAAGCAGAGGAGTTGCATCGTGAGTTTAGTCACGCATGATCTGATAATTATCGGTGCAGGGCCGGCAGGTTTAACCGCCGGACTTTACGCCGGAAGATCGCGGCTAAAAACCCTGATTTTAGAAAAACTTTCCGTAGGCGGGAGGATATTATTGACAGAACATATTGAGAATTATCCGGGTTTTATAGACGGGGTTGCTCCTTCTGAGTTGATTAAGCGGATAGAAGAGCAGGTAAAAAAGTTAGATATAAAGATCGGGTATGAAGAAGTACTGGAATTAGATTGTGAGTCGATGTCGGTTAAGACCGATACAAAGACTTATTCAGCGCACGCTATCATAATTGCCACCGGTGCTCATCCGAAAAGATTAGGAATTCCCGGAGAGGAAAGATTTACCGGAAGAGGGGTCTCTTATTGCGCTACCTGTGACGGGGCATTCTACAGAGATAAGGATGTGATGATCATTGGCGGCGGGAATTCCATGGCAGAGGAGGCGTTATTTTTGACACGTTTTGCAAAGCAGGTAAATGTCGTTCATAGGAGAAGGGAGCTTCGGGCATCGGCGGTATTGCAGGAAAGGCTTAAAAAAAATAAAAAAATTAATTTTGTTCTCAATTCCGTGATACTAGAGATAACCGGTTCCGATAAGATCGAATCAGTCAAGATAAAAGATGTGAATTCGGGCGAGGAACGTATTATGCGTTGTGACGGAGTATTTATTTATGTCGGTCATACACCGGAGACACAATTTGTTAAAGAAAAGCTTAAATTGGATGATAGCGGATTTATTATTACGCAAGATAATCTTTCTACATCAGCAGAAGGCATATTTGCCTGCGGGGACTGTAGGAAGAAGGCCCTGTATCAAGTAATTACTGCCTGTGGGGACGGAGCAACAGCTGCTGACTCTGCATATAAGTGCATAAGTAAGGACATAAGTTATGGAGCTTAAAGCGAACATAACTTATCTGTTCGAACTTACCCCCACACCAATTTGGTGTGAGGTTAGTATTTCATAAAATTTGTGTGGGGGTTAAATTCGCGCAAATAACTTACGTTACACTTTGTGTTTCCGTAAGTTATGCGCTCATTTAAGATGAAAAAATTTCCAACCAAAAATAAAAAATTGACTGATTGGGTTAATAAGATGGCGCGGCTTTGTGAGCCTGAAGATATTGTATGGATCGATGGAACTGATCTTCAAAGAGAGGCCCTGGAAAAAGAAGCAGTAAAGGAGGGAGAGATTATCCGTTTAGATCAAGATAAGCTTCCTGGTTGCTTTTTACATCGCACAGCTAAAAATGATGTTGCTCGTACAGAGCACCTTACTTTTATCTGCACTAAGAACAAACGTGATGCCGGACCGAATAATAACTGGATGTCCCCGCCTGCAGCATACGAAAAGGCAAAAGCGATATTTAAAGGATCTATGCGTGCAAGGACGATGTATGTGATTCCTTTTTCTATGGGGCCGGTTGGTTCCTCTTTCAGTAAAATCGGCGTAGAACTGACGGATTCGCGTTACGTGGTATTAAATATGCTGATCATGACGCGCGTGGGAGATGTGGTCTTAAGACAGTTGGAAAGAGAAGATAGGTTTACCAAATGCCTGCATTCAAAGGCAGAGATCGATATAAACAAGAGGCTGATATTGCATTTCCCGGAAGATAACGCTATCTGGAGCGTTAACTCAGGATATGGCGGAAATGTACTTTTAGGAAAAAAATGCTTATCTTTACGTATAGCCAGTTTTCTCGCCCGCAAAGAAAAATGGTTGGCAGAACACATGCTGCTTTTGGGGATTGAGGAACCTAATGGCCATATCGAATATATCGCCGGTGCTTTTCCTAGTGCCTGCGGCAAAACAAATCTGACGATGCTTGAGCCGCCCGAGGGCCTGAAAAATAAGGGATATAGAATTTGGACAGTAGGGGATGATATTGCCTGGATGCGCGTTGATTCTGACGGAGCATTATGGGGAGTCAACCCTGAAACAGGCTTTTTTGGAGTTGCACCTGGCACAAATTCCCAAACCAACCCCAATATGTTGAAGACGATAAATAAAAATACGATTTTTACAAATGTACTGCAAAAACCGGATGGAACAGTCTGGTGGGAAGGCGCAGATGGAGCAGTTCCTGAAGAGGGGATTGATTGGCAGGGGCGTCCCTGGAAACCGAACATGGTTGATGAGAATGGTAAGCCTATAACCGGAGCGCATCCAAATAGTCGGTTTACTGCTCCGATTATAAACGCTCCCACTGCCTCATTTAGATTAGAGCAACATCACGGTGTCCCCATTTCAGCGATTATCTTCGGGGGCCGCAGACAGCACTTGGCTCCTTTAGTTTTCGAATCATTTAACTGGCAGCACGGAGTATTCGTGGGAGCAATTATGGCTTCAGAGCGTACAGCCGCACAGGTCGGTAAAATAGGAGAAGTCCGTCGGGATCCCATGGCAATGTTTCCTTTTTGCGGTTATAACATGGCGGACTATTTTAAGCATTGGTTAGCGATGGGCAAGGGAATGGATAAGCCTCCGAGAATCTTCCATGTGAACTGGTTTAGGACTGATCAGGATGGAAAATTCTTGTGGCCGGGATTTAGAGAGAATCTCAGGATATTAGAGTGGATATTGGACCGTTGTAACAATAAGGTATCAGCGGTTAAGACCCCCATAGGTTTTATTCCCAATGCCCCTGATTTAGATATGACCGGTTTAGACTTACCCGATGGGGCATTAGAGAAACTTCTGGTAGTGGATAATCAGGATTGGCTGGAGGAATTAAAGGGTATAAAAGAGTTCTTCAAAAAATTTAATGGGGATTTGCCTATAGAGATATGGGAGGAGTTTGAAGCCCTGCAAAAGCGCCTGAAAGCTTAAGGGCTTAAATTGGGGAGGAAAAAGAGTGTTAAGTACGGGGTTTACGGATTTAAAGTTTTTTAAAAGAGGAAAAGTAAGGGATGTTTATGACCTGGGAGATCAGCTGCTGATTATCTCAACCGACCGAATCTCCTGTTTTGATGTGGTATTACCCAATGCCATACCTAATAAGGGAAAAGTACTTACGGCGTTATCCTGTTTCTGGTTTGATTTTATCAAGGATATAACCCCTCACCATTTTATTTCCTCAGATATAAATAGTTACCCCGAAGAATTAAAAAAATACGCTAAAGAACTTTCCGGACGTTCGATGATAGTTTCAAAGACTAAACCTATTCCCGTAGAGTGCGTAGTCAGGGGGTATCTTTCCGGTTCGGGGTGGAAGGAATATCAGAAGAGTGAGTCGGTCTGCGGGATTAAGCTTCCCAGAGGGCTTAAGCAGTCTGATAAGCTTCCTGAGGTCATATTCACACCTTCAACTAAAGCCGAGGAAGGCCATGATCAAAACGTTAATCAAGATTTTATCGAGAAACAAATCGGCAAGGAGACAGCCGACAGAATAACGCAACTGAGCAAAAATATTTACAGGAAGGCCAGTGATTATGCGGCTTCGTGCGGCATTATTATCGCCGATACAAAATTTGAGTTCGGATTTTTGCAGGATAAAATCATTATAATCGACGAAGTCCTTACTCCGGATTCTTCTCGTTTCTGGCCTAAAGATGAATACTCTCCGGGTAAACCACAATCCAGTTTTGATAAACAGTTTGTCAGGGATTATCTTGAGACTTTAGATTGGGATAAGACTCCCCCAGCACCCGAGTTACCCGAAGAGGTTATCCAGAAAACAAGCGCTAAGTATCTTGAGGCATATAAAAAAATTACCGGTAAAAATCTATCATAAGCTATGGAAAGCTTTAAAAAGGTCTTAGGAATATTATTCAGGATTGCTATCAGTATAGCATTGATTGCTTTTATATTGACGCAGGTAGATAAAGAGAGCTTGTTTGAAGTGATCAGGAATGCAAATAAACCATTTTTATTTCTGGGGTTCTTTGTCCTCTTTTTTAATTATGTGCTCTGTTTATTCCGCTGGGAAATGCTGCTTAAGACGCTGAATATCCACCTGCCTTTAAAAAGAGTGATTATGTCCTTTGCCGGAGGCCACTTCTTCAATTTATTTCTGCCTTCAACTATCGGCGGAGATCTGATGCGCAGTATCGATTTGACCCTGCATACGAAAAGACCGAAGGAGGTCATTGCTACGATTTTTCTTGACCGCTTAAGCGGTTATATCGGCCTGGTATTATTAGCCCTGATGTCCTTGTCAATCGGTTGGAGGTTGGTAAGTAATAAGATGGTCTTGCTTTGCGTCGCAGCTATTACTGGATTTTTAGTGATTATCTTATTAGTTCTTTTTAATAAGAGGATATACCGCAAGACCAATCAGCTTCTGCATTCTCCTAAAGCTGGCCAGATCAGGGAATTAATCAAGAATTTACACCAAGAGATACATTACTTCAGGCATCATGAGAAAGCCGTAGTAAGCAGTTTGATCCTTTCTGTTTTTATTCAGGCGGTTATTCCTTTGGCGTACTTTGTGATTGCTTTGTCAATAGGCCTGAGATTGGATATCATATATTTCTTCGTCTTTTTCCCAATTATCGGCGTGATTACCCTATTGCCTATCTCTATCGGCGGACTTGGTTTGAGGGACGCCGCTACCATATTTTTCTTCGGTACAGTCGGGGTATCCCGTGACCTGGCTTTTGCAATGTCTCTTTTGTATGTAGTTTTTATAATGATTTACGGAGCAGTAGGAGGCTTGATTTATGTCCTTACAATACGTCATCGACGGTTACAACGTCATAAAACACCCCTTCATCACCCTTAAAAATAAGAAATACAAAGACAGCAGATTATCCCTTCTTGAATTTATCAGAAGGAATAAATTAACCGGAAGCCTAAAGAATAGGGTGATCGTGGTTTTTGATGGATATCCTGATAGTCGCGAGAGTGATAACCTAACCTCAATCAGTGTGATTTACTCCCGGAAGATCAGTGCGGATGAGAAGATAATAAAGATAATCCAGGGATATTCAGATCATAAGAATATTATCGTGGTCTCTGATGACAAAGAAATCCGGTTTTCTGTAAGGCCCTATGGGGTAAAGATTCTGGGTGTAGCGGAGTTCATAAATAAAAAAGCAAGATCCATATATCGAGAAGATCCTTCTTTGAAGCCAGAGCTTACTCACACCTTGATGCATCAGATTAATCAGGAATTAAGGCAGATATGGCTTAAATAATAGTAACTCGTAATCAGTAACTAGTAATTCGTAATTAATGATATGTCTAGAAAGATGAAAAAAGGTAAAAAGGGTGATTTTATAAAGTTTCTCGGCACGGCAGGTGCGCGTTTTGTGATGATAAAACAATTACGCGCTTCAGGGGGAATCTGGGTGACTTACAAGGGGACGAATGTTTTAATTGATCCCGGTCCGGGAAGCCTGGTGCGTTGTGCAACCAGCAGGCCTAAGCTGGATCCTACCAGGTTGGACGCTATAATTCTCACTCATCGGCACCTGGATCATTCCGGTGATATCAATGTCATGATTGAGGCGATGACTGAAGGCGGGTTTAAGAAGAAAGGAGTGGTGTTTTGTACTTCTGATGCGATAGGTGAGGATTCAGTTATTTTAGGGCATACGCTCAGTTTCCCGAAGAATTTAGAGGTAGTTAAGGCAAATAGCAGCTATAAAGTAGGACAATTTGAATTCTTGACTTCCATGAAACATATCCATCCTGTTGAGACCTATGGCCTAAAATTCAATATCGCAGGGACTACTATATCTTTGCTTACTGATACAAAATATTTTAAAGAATTAAATGACTTTTATAAAGGCAGCGATATTTTAATCATCGCAGTAGTCCTTTATGAGCCAAGGCCGGGTATTGAACACCTAAGTTTATATGACGTTGAGCAAATAGTTACTCAATTAAGGCCTAGCAGAACAATATTAACACATTTTGGCATGACTATGGTTAAGGCAAAGCCGCACCTTAAGGCCCAAGAGTTAAGCAGCCGGATAGGGTTGCAAATTGAGGCTGCTTACGACGGGATGACCCTGGATTTTTGACTTGACATAACTTACTAAATATGATAAAGTTAAGAAAATATAATCCTAAGAGTTAACTAAAGGAGGTGGGAGATGAGCAATTGGCAAGTAGTTTTGTTGGAACCAGCTAGGACTGTGCTTGCTCAAATAGGTCAGTTTCTAGTGAATATCCTACTTGTGATTATCATCCTCATCATAGGTTGGATTATCGCTAGGCTGATTAAGGCCGTGGTTACAAAGACCTTAAAAGCGATAAGGTTGGATAAATTGGCTGACCGTATTGAATTGTCTAATCTTCTGGAAAAGGGAGGTATTACTCATTCTTTTTCCGAGTTGATTGGAATTATCTGCTATTGGTTAGCGCTTTTAGTTGCTTTTGTAGTAGCGATCAATGCCGCGGGCTTGACCATTGCCGCTGACCTGTTAAATAAAGTCATTCTTTACATACCTAATGTTATTGCTGCTATGTTTATCTTGATATTAGGTATGTTTATTGCGACTTTGTTGAAGAATATTGTACAGACAGCAGCTAATAATTCCGGGCTCCCTCAGGGAAATCTCCTGAGTAAGGTAGTTGAGGTTATCGTAGTTGTATTTGCGGTGATTGTTGCCTTAGAGCAACTACAGATCGGTACCAGGATTACTGAGTTAACGATCAGTATCATTATGGGCTCATTGGGCTTAGCGCTTGCTTTAGCCTTTGGTTTAGGTTGTAGAGATATTGCAGCGAAATATGTGGATAACTTTATTGATAAAATGAAAAAAAAGTAATGCAGATTTAGTATTCTAAAACCCCGTATCTTAATCGAGATACGGGGTTTTATTTTGGGAATTTAGCAAAGATTATCATGCATCCACAGTTGTCGGTCTATAGGCAACCTTTGGTTCAGGCGCGATGACCGATTCTATCGTGGAATTTGAAAATGCCTAAAGATAAAATAAAAAAAATCGATACCCATCACTTAGATAAAATAATATCTTTCTGCAAAAATAAACCAGGTGGATTATTAAGCATCCT
>JBDRLC010000039.1:0-21633 GCA_043813305.1 Candidatus Omnitrophota bacterium
CAAGCCGGGAGAACTTAATGAATGGGTGAAGATTAAATCAGGCGAGGCTCAGATTGTAATTGGGATGCGTTCAGCTGTATTCGCACCTCTAAAAAACCCGGGGTTAATCATTATTGATCAGGAGCAGGATTTCGTATATAAGCAGGATCAGGTGCCTCATTATCATGCTAGAGAAGTGGCGTATATAAGAAATAAGCTCAATAAAGGGAGGTTGATTTTAGGCAGCAGCTGCCCGTCCTTAGAGAGTTTCTATAAGACAACTACCGGTGAGGCAAAATATAAATTTTTCTCTAGAAAGAACAATCTTCCTGAGATCAAAGTAGTTGATGCAAGTTCTGCCGCAGCGCGATTCAACAGTAAAAAAAGTTTTCTGCCGAAGTATTTAGAGGACTCGATATATTCAAGCTTAAACTCCGGGGAGAAGGTACTTTTGTTCTTGGACCGTAAGGGTTTTGCGACTACGGCAACCTGCAGCAGTTGTAACGCCATACTTAAGTGCCCTCGGTGTAATATCAACCTAGTTTATCATTATAAGGATAAACTGCTCAGCTGTCATTTTTGCAATTTTAAATCGCCTTTGTCTAATCTCTGCCCGATCTGTAATCTCGGATATATTAAATTTACCGGCGTAGGGACTGAGAAAGCAGAGAGTGAGTTATCGAGAATTTTTCCTACCGCACGGATAAGTAGAATCGACAATCAGGGCTCGAATACCATTGCTGAGGCTGACCTTTTTCTATCGACACGTTCGATTATTCAGCACTCGGCCAATAAATTTGATTTTATCGCCGCTCCTTTCATCGATAATTCTCTGAATCGAGTAGATTTTCATGCTAGCGAAAAGACCTTCTGTTTACTAAACGGCCTGCTTGATTTAGCGAAAAAGAAATTTCTTATCCAGACAGCTTTTCCCCAACACCATTGCTTTCAGGCATTATTAAAAAATGATTTGCAGAGTTTCTATGGCCAGGAATTAAAACAAAGAAAGCAGCTAGAATTCCCTCCTTATAAGCATCTGGTGATTGTGAAGATACGGGGAAAAGTAGAAGAGAAGGTTAAAGAGAAGGGTGCGGATCTGTTTAAGTATTTAAAAGGACGCAAGAAGGATAAGAGTATTAAGATTATTTCTCTGAATCCCGGGCAACCGGCAAAATTAAGGGGGAATTTCTATTGGCAGATAATCCTTAGCAGTAAAGACGTAAAAAAAGTAAACCGTTTCTTAAAAATCAGCTTAAAAAATTTCCCCCATTCAGGTTTAATAGTGACCGTAGACGTGGACCCGATATAGCATATGAAGATAATATTTTTCGGAAGTTCACAATTCGCAGCCGTATCTTTAAAGGCGCTGGCCTCTTGCAGGCAAGAGATCTCTTGTGTTGTGACTCAACCGGATAGGGCCAAAGGGAGGGGGCTGCATTTAGAGAGCACACCCGTTAAGTCGACTGCAGAGCAGTGTAAATTAGAGGTTCTTCAATTCAAAGATATCAATAGCTTAGAATCAGCAACGATTCTTAAGGAGAAAGACGCAGATTTATTCGTAGTGGTTTCATTTGGACAGATACTCTCGGGTGAGATTCTAAGTATCCCGAAGATATTCTCGATAAATGCGCACGCCTCAATTTTACCCTCCTACAGAGGAGCAGCGCCGATAAATTGGGCGATCATCAAGGGAGAGGCTAAAACCGGCATTACGATTATAAAGATGGTAGAGAAGATGGATGCCGGCTCGATAATTGCAAAAGAAGAATTAGCGATTGATGCTGAAGATACAAATATTACCTTAGAAAATAAACTTTCTCCTCTTGCTGCAGGTTTGCTGGTTAAGTGTATTAAAAACATAGAGAAAAAGGAGATTAAGTTATCAGAGCAGGATTTGAGTAAGGTAAGTTTTGCTCCTAAGCTCAAGAAGGAAGATGGTCTGATAAACTGGGGAAAGCCGGCTGTTGTTATTTCCAATTTAGTCAGAGGAACTATTGGCTGGCCCGGTGCTTTTACCTATCATAACGGAAAAGCCTTAAAGATCTATAAGATCCGGATAAAAGAGGGATCAGCAGGCATAAATATTCATCCCGGAGAAATTTTAGAGGTTGCCAGAAAGGGTATAGTTGTGGCTGCGGCAGAAGATCAGATCATTATTGAAGAGCTGCAGATAGAAGGTAAGCGGGTGATGAAGGCAGAGGAATTTATCAGCGGCCATAAGATCTCTGTAGGGGATAGGCTGGGTAAAAAATAGTTGCGCAAATGTTTAGCTGTGTTATAATTAAATTCGCGCAATAACTTACGTCGCACCTTGTGCTTCCGTAAGTTATGCGCTCATTTAATGAGGAAAGTAAAATGGCAGTAAAGATTGGCATAAACGGATTTGGAAGGATCGGAAGGCTGGTTTATCGAGCAGCTTTAAAAAAGAACAATAAAGATATGGAGATCGTTGCGGTAAATGATCTACCTGTGGGTACAAAAACTTTAGCTTATCTTTTAAAGTATGATTCTAATTTTGGAACTCTCGATGCAAAAATAGAGGCTAAAGAAGATGCTTTGATTGTGAACGGAAAAACAGTCAAGGTTTTAAGTGCTAGATCTCCGGCTGAGATACCATGGAAGGACTATGGCGTTGATATCGTGATCGAGTCGACGGGCATATTCAAGGATAAAGAAAAATGTATCGGCCATATTCAAAATGGCGGGGCAAAGAAGGTTGTGATTAGCGCACCGGCTAAAGGCGAGGATGTGACTATTGTTTTGGGCGTTAATGAAAAAATCTACGACCCCAAGAATCACAATATAATCTCTAATGCCTCCTGCACCACCAATTGCCTCGCACCGATGGCAAAGGTTTTGATGGACAATTTTAAAATATCAAGCGGCGTGATGACCACGATCCACTCTTATACTAACGATCAGAAGATTCTGGACTTGCCGCATAAAGACCTGCGGCGCGCACGGGCAGCAGCAGTGTCTATGATACCTACGACAACCGGTGCAGCCAAGGCAATCGGAAGTGTTATCCCGGAATTAAAAGGGAAATTAGACGGTTTAGCGATCCGCGTTCCTACGCCGGATGTATCCATAACCGACCTTACTTGTATCGTAGAAAAAGAGACTACGGCCGAGGCTGTGAACGTTGAATTCAAGAAGGCCTCAGAAGGCAGTTTAAAAGGAATACTGCAGTACCTCACGGAGCCATTAGTTTCCCGGGACTTCTACGGCTCGAATTATTCCTGTATATTCGACGCAGAGTTAACTAAGGTGATCGGGGGTAATCTGGTTAAGGTGATGGGCTGGTATGATAATGAATGGGCCTATTCAGTAAGAGTAGTGGATCTGTGCGAGTATATTATACAAAAAGGTCTATAGAATATAATTAATTATTAAAAAGGGGCAGGCTTCTCACGAAGAAACTGTCCCTTTTATTTTTACGATGAGCTTAATTTTTTGGACAATCTTAATCGTTGGTATGAGCGGGTTAGTGGCCCAGGCTCTATTGTTAAGAGAGCTGATGGTAAGTTTTTATGGCAATGAATTGACCCTGGGGATAATCCTGGCTAACTGGGTGGTGATTGAGGCCTTGGGGGTTTTATTCATTGGCAAGCTGATTGATAGGGTAAAAAATAAGCTTAGTGTTTTTGTGATTTTGGAGGTACTGTTTTCTTTAATCTTGCCGCTTTCAATTTATCTCTGCAGGGTATATAAGAGTTTGTTAGGAGTTCCTTTTGGTGAGGGGGTAGGGTTATATGTGATTTTTTGGGCATCTCTCTTTATAATTTTTCCGGTGAGTTTCTGCCACGGTGGATTATTTAGTGCGGGCTGTAAAATCTGCTCTTTGTTTGACAGGAAGGAGGCCGCTTCCATTGGTTCGGTCTATGCCTGGGAAACATTAGGAACGATTATAGGAGGAGTAGTATTTACTTATCTTTTCATTCCCTTCATCTCAGCATTTCGCATAGTTTTTATCATCTCAATATTAAATCTTTTTATTGCTTTTCTTATCTTAAATTATCTACGAGCAGCAAAATCCAAGTACCTGGTTTTATTTTTGACTATCTCGGCTATATGTCTGACTATTTTTGGAGGGGTAGATTATCTACAGAGTTCTTCTATCAAGAGAGAGTGGCAAGGGGTAGAGGTTTTAGAATATCGTAATTCGGTATATGGTAATATCGCCGTAACCAGACAAAAAGAACAGTATACCTTTTATCATAACGGGATTCCCCTGATAATTGCGCCTTATCCTGATACTCAGTTTGTAGAGGATTTCGGCCATCTGCCTTTATTATTTCATCACCTTCCTGAGGATATACTGGTTATAAGCGGCGGTGCAGGAGGCCTGATTAATGAGATATTGAAACATCCGGTAAAAAGAGTTAGTTATCTAGAGATCGACCCTCTGGTAATCAAAATGTTGAAGAAGTATCCTACGGAACTTACCCGCTCAGAGTTGAATGATCCGAGGGTACAGATTATAAATACTGATGGCAGGCTTTTTCTCAAAAGTAATCAGCTTGAGTATGATCTGGTTTTGATTGGCTTATCCAGCCCATCTGATCTATCCACTAATCGCTTTTTTACCAAGGAGTTCTTCGGTTTAGTCAAGAGCCGATTAAAACCGCAGGGGATTGTAGCATTTTGGCTTCCCGGTTCTCTGACATATCTTTCAAGCGAGCTCAAGGGGTTGAACAGATGTATTTTAGATACATTGAATCAGGTTTATGAGCATGTACGGATTATTCCCGGAGACCATAATATCTATCTTGCCTCTGCATCTAGGGATATTATCGACGTAACTCCCGAAGAGGTTTGGCAGAAAGTCAATGCGCAAAATATTCAGACAAATATCTTTACCTCTTCATATCTTTCCTACCGCCTGAAGGAAGATTGGGTTGATTGGTTTAGGCAGTCTCTCAAAGAAGTACCAGTTAGAATCAACCGGGATCTTCAGCCGCTCGCAGTCTTTAAAATGCTGATATTTTGGAATAAGAAGTTTTCTCCTGGCTTATCCTCAGTCTTAGAAAGCTTTGAGTCCTTAAATTTAATCAAGATATTGATCTTAGCTTTTGCCGTAACCGGGTTAATCTTTCTGCTCTTTCTACGCAGGCAAGGCCAAAAGATAATCATTACTAGTGCTATTGCCACTACCGGTTTTTTTGGCATGCTGGTTAATCTGGTCTTAATCTTTAGTTACCAAATTTATTACGGGTATTTGTACCACAGGATAGGTTTATTAATCAGCCTGTTTATGGCGGGCACTGCCACCGGAAGCATGCTAATCACCTCAAAGATAGAGAAGATTAAACGATTGAAAGACTTATTTATAATTTTTGAAGTCCTGATTATTGTTTTCACCTATCTCATGGCTTTAATACTAAGTAGGTTTCAATGGTCAGGGGGTCTTGCAGCACTGCTTTTTATTTCGTTCTTTTTTATCTGCGGTTTATTTCTCGGCTTAGAATTTCCTTTGGCAGGTAAGATATACCTGGGGAAGGCTAAAGGAGTAGGCGGTGTTGCAGGTATGCTTTATGCCTCTGATTTAATCGGCGGATGGGTAGCAGGTATATTTGCAGGCATTATCTTTCTGCCGGTATTAGGCTTGTTTAATACCTGCATGGTCATAATCATCATAAAAGCAGCCAGCTTGACCCTGCTGTTAGGCAATAGATTTCTTTCGAAAAACCTTTGACACATTCGAAGGCAACCATAATATTCAAAGCCATCTCAGTGTCAATACTGAGTATGCTCCCATAGAAAGTGACATACGAATGTATTGACAAAACACCCAAAATAATATATATTAACAAAATCCGAAAAAAATCAAAGAGGAAATTAAGATATGGCTAAGCTTACTTTAAGGGATGTTGATTTAAAGGGTAAAAAGGTACTGGTAAGAGTAGATTTTAACGTACCGCAGGATGAGAATTTGAATATCTCCGATGATACCCGGATTAAGGCAACCCTTGAAACCTTACAATATATATTAAAGCAAAACGCTTCTAAAGTCATACTAATCAGTCATTTAGGCAGGCCTAAGGGTAAAGTTGTCGAGAAATACAGCCTTAAGCCTGTAGCTAAAAGATTAAGTGACTTATTAGGCGAGCCGGTTAAGTTCTTGGGTAACTGCGTGGGAGAGGAGACTGAGGAAGAGATCCAGGGGACTAAAGAAAAGGTTGTGCTTTTGGAAAATTTACGATTTCATCCGCAAGAGGAGGCTAATGACAGTGAATTTGCTAAGCAACTAGCCAGCTTAGCCGACATATTTATTAATGATGCTTTTGGAACCGCCCATCGCGCCCATGCTTCCACAGAAGGGGTTACGCATTATATCAAATCTGCTGCAGGGTTTCTTCTGGAGAAAGAAATTAAGTACCTGGGTAGTGTAATTAAGGATCCCAGGAAACCGTTTATGGTTATCCTTGGCGGAGCTAAAGTCTCTGATAAGATAGGCGTGATTGAAAACCTGCTACCTATGAGCGATGCGATTTTAATCGGAGGCGGAATGTCTTACACATTTTTAAAGGCCCAGGGTAAAACTATTGGTAAGTCAAAACTCGAAGAGGATAAGCTGGATCTAGCTAGGTCATTGCTGGATAAAGCAAAGAGCCTAAATAAAGAAATCGTCCTACCCATTGATCATATAGTCGTAGATGAGATAAAACCAGATGCAAATAAACAAGAGGCCGGTGAGAATATTCCGCAGGGGAAGATTGCGGTTGATATCGGAGCAAAGACCATTGCTTTATTTAAGGAGAAGCTGAAGATTGCCAAAACTGTTCTCTGGAACGGCCCTATGGGCATATTTGAAATGGATGCCTTTAGTATCGGGACCAAGGAAATAGCTAAATTTATCACTACGCTTGAAGCCACGACTATTATCGGAGGAGGAGATACAGCAGCCGCAGTAGCGAAGTTTAAGCTGGAAGATAAGATGACTCACATTTCAACCGGCGGAGGAGCAAGTCTGGAGTTTTTAGAGGGTAAGATTCTGCCCGGGATTGCGGCACTAAGCGAGAAATAAGTAAGGACATAAGTTATGGAGACGTGTATAATGAGTAGTACTACGGGCATAACTTATCTGTCCGAACTTACCCCGCCACCACTTTTTTGTAACAGAGATCGAGTTTATCAAAAAGGTGTGGTGAGGATAGTAGTCCTAGGGTTTTATATCAAGCGTATTTTCAAAAAGTGGTGGGGGTTAAATTCGCGCATATAACTTACGTTCACTAAGTTCCGTAATCCTTCGATAAACTCAGGATTACGTCCTGAGTGGAGTCGAAGGACGTAAGTTATGCGCTCATTAAAATGAGAAAAACGATTATTGCCGGAAACTGGAAGATGTATAAGATTATAGCCGAAGCCATCGAGTTGGCTAATGGTTTAAAGAGGGCGCTTTATAAAATAGATAATCAGAATATTGATGTAGTACTTTGTCCTCCGTTTACCGCATTAAGCGAAGTGCAGGAAACCCTCGGTGATTCAGTGATACAGCTAGGCGCTCAGGATGTGTATTGGGAGGATGAGGGTGCTTTTACCGGAGAGCTTTCCTCCAAGATGCTTAAAGATGCGGGATGTAATTTTGTGATCATCGGCCATTCTGAACGCAGGAAATATTTTTCTGAAACTAATGAAACCGTAAACAAGAAGATCAGAGCAGCATTAGACAGCGGACTTACTCCGATTGTTTGCGTTGGAGAGACCTTGGAGGAGAGGGAGGCGAATAAGACATTTGATGTATTAGAAGATCACGCCAAGAACGGATTAAAGAATATCTCCGTTGATAACGTACTGAAACTTGTGCTTGCCTATGAGCCGGTCTGGGCGATCGGGACAGGAAAAACCGCAACACCTCAGCAGGCCCAAGAAGCACATAAATTTATTCGCGATTTACTAAGTGAGTTGTATAATAAAGAGGCGGCGCAGAGCCTGAGAATCCAGTACGGAGGCAGTGTCAAGCCGGAAAATATCAGCGAATTAATCAAGCAACCGGATATCGATGGGGCTCTGGTAGGAGGAGCGAGCCTAAAGATAGATTCGTTTGCGGAAATCGTCAGAAAGGCTTCCGAGGTAAAAAAATGATTACTGCAATAATTGTTATTCATGTATTAGCCTGTATTTCGTTAATCGGTATTGTATTGATCCAGCGCGGAAGAGGTGGGGGGTTAGTGGAAAGTTTCTCGGGGGTTGAGTCTATGTTCGGAACAAAGACTAGCGCCATGCTTACTCGTGCAACTACCGTTTTATCCGTTTTATTTTTTGTCACCTGCTTAAGCCTGGCAGCGATCTCTTTAAAACAGAGTAAATCTTTAATGAGGAATGTTGAGCCAAAACCGATAGCGGAAGCAATAAAGGTAGAAGTGGGAGAGAAAAAGCCTGCTGGAGAACAAGTAGTTGTCACGGAGGCGGCTGAGCCTAAGGTAGAGGTAGAGCAGATTCCGGTTCAAGAAACTATAGAGGCCGAGGAAGAAGTCAAGGCGGAAACAGAGATGCCGACAGAGTCAGCGATAGCAATTCAGGAGGTTCCTCAGTCTGAATAAAAAAACCCCCTAAACAGGAGATTTGAGACTAAAAACTACCATTGATTGGTAGTTTTTTATTAAGATGAATAAAAAATTATTTTGGATTTTTGCTTTAAGCAGTACCGTCTATTTTACTCAAGGGATAGAGGGCCTCCCCTCCCAGGGCCTATTTTACTATCTCAAGGAGACCCTTAACTATCCTGCGCAAAAGATAATGCTGATCAGCAGCGTGATAACCTTAGCCTGGCTGATTAAGCCGCTAATCGGCTATGTTATAGATAATTATTTTAGTAAGAAAAAATGGATTTTTGCAGCATTGGTATTTGACGTGGTTATTGTTTTAATCCTTGGCCTTACTCCGTTAACGATCTTTTTGCTTATTGCGTTACTGGTATTAAATTCAACTAATACTGCTTTTAGAGACGTCGGAGTTGATGGAATAATGTGTGTAGAGGGAAAGCTTTATAACGCTACAGGCAAGATACAGAGTATCCAGTGGATCTCTATAGCACTCTCCGGGTTGCTAACTGGAGTCGGAGGCGGATATATTGCGCAAAGATGGGGATACCGATATGCCTTCCTCTGCCTGATTCCCTTCTACATATTGGTGGGATTGAGCGCATTCTTTTATAAAGAGAGCAGCAACGCTAGAAATAACTCTCCCCGGAGTTCCTTATTGGCTGATTTAAAAAAGCTGTTTACCAACAGGCAGCTAATAATCGTGGGGATATTTCTATTTCTTTATAAGTTTTCCCCATCATTTGGTACTCCGTTGTTCTTTATTCAAAGGGACACTTTCAAATGGGGGAAGGTTTGGATCGGTACGCTCGCCACAATCAGTACGGTTTTTGAAGTAGCCGGTGCTTTGCTTTATTACAAATACAGCCAGAGGATCAACATCAAGAAGTGGTTATTTTATTCTGTTTTTCTCGGCGCTGTAGTTACCTTAAGCTACCTTTATTATACCCCAGTAAGTGCCGTAGCCTATAATATCATCTATAGTTTAGTTGGTATGTTTATTTTCATTATGGTGTTAGATTTCATGGCAAAAAATACAATGAAAGGCCTGGAAGCAACGTCCTTTGCCTTACTTACCAGTTTAAGTAACCTGGCTCTTACCGCAAGCAACTTATCAGGAGCATTCCTGCTTCCGATAATCGGGTTAAAATGGTTGATTATTATATCTTCTCTGACTAGCTTTTTATGTTTGTTTTTGATTAGAAAAATATAAATTATTGTTTTTTAGCACTAGCTTATATATAATATAAGCCTAGCTTAAAAATCAAAGGAGCATCAGACAATGATCAGAAAGGCCGAGATTAAAGATATAAAACAGATCCATGCTTTAATTAATTCGTTTGCCAGGCAGGATTTAATGCTGCCCCGTTCATTAAACGAGCTTTACGAAAACCTCAGGGACTATTGGGTTGTCCAGGAGCGCCGCGGGGTCGTCGGTTGCTGTGCCCTGCATATTTGTTGGGATGACTTAGCGGAGATAAAGTCTCTGGCAGTCTTAAAAACGCATCAGAGAAGAGGGCTTGGCAAGAAGCTTTTATTAAGCTGCCTGGATGAAGCGGGGAAGCTTGGTGCGAAGCGAATTTTCGTACTTACATTTAAGCCGGAATATTTCAGAAAATTCGGGTTTAAAAAAATCAGCAATTCTAAGCTGCCCCATAAGATCTGGGCAGAGTGTATAAATTGCGCAAAATTTCCTGATTGTCAAGAGGTTGCGCTGCTTAAAAAACTATCCTCTTAAAATTTCAATCAATACTTGCCCGGTTAGAAATTCAGTTTATAATATGGCAAGATAAATAAATCTGACGGGGCTTGTAAATTCAACTTTTTATGGTATAATTCGCTACTCTTAATCTAGAAGGAGGAGAAATGGATTATTTATTGACCGATGAACAGAAGATGGTGCGGGATCTGGCGAGAAAGATCGCGCAGGAGAAGATCAAGCCGGTAGCTGCCAAATATGACCAGAGTGAGGAGTTTCCTTGGGAGATTCTCAAGGTCATAGCAGACGCAGGTTTATTTGGTATTTTTGTTCCCGAGCAATACGGGGGCATGGGCGAAAATATACTTAATTTATGTATAGCTACTGAGGAACTTTCAAAGGCCTGCGGTGGGATTGCGGTATGTTATGCTGCCTCTGCTCTAGGGACATTCCCGATAGTGCTCTTTGGAAACGAGGGGCAGAAGGAGAAATATCTTCCAGATTTAGCCAGTGGTAAGAAAATTGCTGCCTTCGGTCTTACTGAGCCCGAAGCTGGCTCTGACGCCTCGGCGATCATGACTACGGCAAAAAAAGAAGGAGACCATTACATTTTAAACGGAATAAAGCATTTTATCACCAACGGCGGAGATGCGCAAACTTATACGGTAATCGCTATGACCGATAAGAAGAAGGGCGCAAGGGGCGCATCGGCTTTTATAGTAGAAAAGGATACTGCAGGTTTTACTTTCGGTAAAAAAGAGGAAAAATTAGGCATACGCGCTTCATCAACTAGAGAGTTGGTATTCAGTGACTGCAAGATACCGAAAGATAACCTATTATCTAAAGAGGGGATGGGGTTTATTGTGACGATGAAGACCTTTGATAAGTCTCGTCCGGGGGTAGCAGCACAGGCAGTCGGAATCGCCCAAGGCGCTCTGGATGTAGCGGTAAAATACGCCAGAGAAAGAGTGCAATTCGGAAAATCAATATCTTCTTTTCAGGGCATACAGTGGATGTTGGCGGATATGGCTACTGAAGTTGAAGCAGCCCGGGCATTAGTCTATGCCTGTGCCAGAGAGATAGATGCCCAGGCCAAAGATATTGCAAAGGATTCAGCTATGGCCAAGATGTATGCTTCGGATGTGGCGATGAGAGTAGCTAATGATGCAGTTCAGATATTGGGCGGTTATGGTTATATGCGGGATTATCCGGCTGAGAAATATCTACGCGACGCAAAGATTACTCAGATATACGAGGGAACCAATCAGATCCAGCGCAATATTATCGCCCTGCAATTAATTAAGGAAATGGCAAAATGAATATAGTTGTCTGTATTAAACAGGTCCCGGAAACCACCGAAGTCAGAATTAACCCGGAAACTAACACCTTAATCCGCGAGGGCGTGAAGTCGATGATAAACCCTTTTGATATGTATGCGATAGAGGAGGCAATCAGGCTTAAGGAGAAGACAAGCGGAAAAGTTACGGTTATCTCTATGGGGCCGCCTCAGGCAGACTCTGCATTAAGGGAGGCGATATCTCTGGGTGTAGATGAGGCGATATTAGTCAGTGACCGGGCTTTTGCCGGAAGCGATACTTGGGCAACCAGCTACACGCTTTCAAAAGCAATAAAGAAGATCGGCGATTTTGATCTGATCATCTGCGGAAAGCAGGCCTCCGACGGAGATACGGCCCAGGTCGGGCCGGGGATTGCCACCCACTTAGATATTCCCCAGGTTACCTATGTTAAGAAAATCGAGGAAGTAAAGGATAAGAGTATGCGCGTTGAGAGGATGATGGAGGAGGGCTTTGAAATAATCGAGACTCCTCTGCCGGCCCTACTCACCGTAGTAAAAGAGATAAACGAGCCGCGGATGCCGTCTCTAAAGGGGATGATCAAGGCAAAATCAGCGATGATAAAGACCTGGACTCAAAAAGAACTGGAGCTGGATGCGCAAAAAATTGGGCTTTGCGGATCTCCTACTCAAGTTATAAAGATTTTTGCTCCCCCCCAGAGAAAGGGAGGAGAGATCATCGAGGGCGAGGTTTCGGAAGTAGCTAAAAAATTAGTTGGCTTATTAAAAGACGAGGTTGTTTAAAGTGGCGATTCAAGTGATCATTGAAAAATGTACGGGTTGTACGCTATGCATTAAGTCATGTCCGTTTAATGCGATTAAGATGGAAGATAAAAAAGGCTTACCTGCTCTATCTGCCGGACAAGCAGGCGGCAGACAGGCCGTGATTGACCTGACTCAATGCAATCTTTGCGGTGCCTGCGTTCCCGTATGTAAATTTGATGCGATTCTTCTGGAAAGGGAGGCAGTAGGTGTTGTGCCGGATATTAAGAATTATAAAGGTATTTGGGTGTTTATCGAACAGAAGAAGGGAAAGGTACAGTCAGTCTCATATGAATTATTAGGCAAAGCCAGGGAATTAGCCGGAAAGTTAAATTGCCAAGTAAGCGGCGTATTGATCGGAAATGATCTGGAGGACCAGCTTGATGAAATATTTTGGCACGGCGCAGATAATCTGTATCTGGTTGAGGCTCCGGAGTTAGCTCATTTCTTAGATGAACCTTACACCAACATCCTGGTTAGTCTAATCCAGAAATATAAGCCGGAAATTATGATCTGCGGAGCGACTGCTATTGGCAGGTCTTTAATCTCGCGGGTGGCGGTTAAGATTAATGCAGGCCTGACAGCTGACTGCACGGGGCTGGATATTGACCCCAAGAAGAAGATACTTTTACAGACCCGTCCTGCGTTCGGCGGGAATATTATGGCTACGATTATCTCTCCTAACCACAGGCCTCAGATGGCGACTGTCAGGCATAAAGTAATGCAGCCGATTACGCCGGATAAAAGCAGAAAAGGTAAAATCATCAGGGAAAAATTTGATTCTTCTTTTTATTTATCGCGCACTAAACTCCTTGATATAGTAGAAGAGGTAGAGACATTAGTTAATTTAGCAGAAGCAGATATTATTGTTTCCGGTGGCAGAGGGTTAGGGGGGCCGGAAAATTTTAAAATCTTAGAAGAGCTCGCTCATGTTTTAGGTGCTGCGGTGGGTTCTTCCCGCGCAGCTGTAGATGCAGGCTGGATTCCATATTCTCATCAGGTAGGCCAGACCGGTAGGACGGTTTCTCCTAAGATTTATATAGCCTGTGGTATTTCGGGGCAGATTCAGCATCTTGTTGGTATGCAATCTTCTAAAATCATCGTTGCGATTAATAAAGACCCGGATGCACCTATCTTCAAGTTTGCCACTTACGGCATAGTAGGAGACCTCTTTCAAATCATACCCGCCTTGACTAAAAAATTCAAGGAAATCCGTAAAATTTAACCCCAAAATTCAAAAGAAACCGCTTTCCTATTCTACCTGTTTATACCTTGAAAATACCTTAAATTTAAGGCATATTTTATTAGATAAAGTATATACAAGAAAGGGTCAGTAATGCAAGAGACTAAGCAGGAAGAAAGAAGACACCAGTCTAGATTCTGTATAGACATCCCTTTAAATTATTGCTCTTGTAATTCCGGAGTGCCGATAAAAGCCTTGACCCACGATATCAGCATAAAAGGTCTCTGTATCATTTCCGATAAGCTATTCCCCGACGGTACGGTTTTAAATTTATGTCTTATGATGCGCGATAATAATGAGAAGATCTTTATAAAAGGAAAAGTTATTTGGTTAAAAGATACCAGCTATCAAAAATACCGGATGGGAATACGGCTGGAAGATATGAGCCTTAAGCCGGTCCCCATGGTATTAAGAACAATATTGTCCGGAAAGAAATATTATTAACCCGCCCCTCTCTTGAAAGGGGCGTTTTTATACGTGTTCATAAGGGTGTCCCTTAGAGAGACACCCTTTGCTTTAGATAATAAGAGATCCCTGTAAGAAGTTCATAAAACAGCACTTTTTCACACCATTTCCACCCCAATTTCATAGCAATGTTAAAGAATGTAAATATTTTCCTTGACATGATCAGTCTATTTGCTATAATGACCAAAGTTATAGCGAGGTGAAAAGTGATAATAAGCAGTGGATTGATGACAATAGAGGATTTAGCAGACTACCTAAAGGTCACTCGTAGGACTATCTACGATTGGCTTAAGCATGATAAGATTCCCGCACTAAAGCTAGTGGGTCAATGGCGTTTTAAAAAGGATAAGATCGATGCTTGGCTCGAAGACCAGACTAAGCAACATTAACTGTAAAAGGAGAAAATAATGTACTTTAAAAAACTGGAACTGGTCAGCTTTAAATCTTTTTGTGATAAAACGACTTTAAATTTTGAGCCGGGTATTACTGCGGTTGTCGGACCTAACGGTTGCGGGAAATCCAACATTTTTGATTCTATCCGATGGGTTTTGGGTGAACAATCAGCAAAATCACTGCGAGGTTCTGAGATGGAAGATGTTATTTTTAACGGTACCGATACTAAAGAGCCCCTGGGAATGGCTGAGGTAACTCTGACCTTTGACAACAAGGAGAGGTTCTTTAATCTTGATCATGACGAAGTTGCGATTACACGCCAGCTTTTCCGCTCGGGAGAGAGTGAGTACCAACTTAATAGAACGACGGTACGCTTAAAAGATATACTCGATTTGCTTATGGGTACCGGCATCGGAGCAGAGAGTTATTCTATGGTCGCCCAGGGTAAGATTGATTTGGTTTTAAGTTCAAGGCCGGAGGATAGGCGCTTGGTTTTTGATGAAGCATCCGGAATCACAAAATATAAATCACAGAAAAGAGAAACTTCCAGAAGATTAGAAGAAACAGAACAGAATCTTCTAAGAGTGAATGATATCATCACCGAAGTTAAACGCCAGATCGGCAGCCTGGAGCGGCAGGCGAATAAAGCGCGTAGATATAAAGAGGTTTTTGAGGAGTTAAAATTCAAAGAGATTAATCTATCGTTACTACGTAAAATCGTGCTCCTCAATCAGCAAGAGGAGATTACTAAGGGCTTAAAAGAATATAGCGATATAGAAGCAGAACTGCTCAATAGGATCAGAGAAGAAGAAGCCAAGGTAAGTAACAGGCAATCAGAGCTGAAATTACTTGAAGATAAAATCATGGATATTCGTAACCGAATGCTAGAAGCGGAAAATAGTATCTCCGGGAATAATCAGCACATTAAAATTTATAAAGAGAGGATAGCAGAGCTAGAATTAACAAAGGGGCATCTTGCGCAACAGATCGGGCAGGTTAAAAACAGGCTGATTATGGATCAGGAGAAACTGGATAAGATGAAGGAGGAATACGGCCAGATAGCTAGCAACATAGAGAAGAAGACACAAACCTTGAAAGAAAAGGAGTCTCGGATTAATAGCTTAGCTCACTCGATAAAGGGTTCTTTGGAAAGCATCTCTTTGGATAAAAAATCCTTACTTGAATTGGCTGCCCGGATAGCTAACGCTAAAAATGAGATCTCTGATTTTAGCGCAAAACAGCAGATTTTTCTTGCACGCAAGAAAAGACTGGAGATTGAAAAAGCCAAGACCTTTGAAGAAAAAACCTCCGTTAATGCAAGCCTCGATAGAGCAAAAATCGAAGTAGAATCTTTAAAGAAAAGCAGTGAAGCACTTACAGCTGAAATCTTTGGGTGCAAAGCAGAGTTAGAGAGCGAGACTGCCTGCCTGAGTAATATCGACTCTAAAATCCAGGATTTTGAAAAACAGATTTTCACCCTCCAGTCACATAAAGATTTTTTGGAGAAGCTAAAAACCGAATACGATGATATCGGCGAGTCGATGAATGCGGTGGTATATTTAGACAAACTGCCATCGGAAAAGGTGAGCGGTTTAGTCCTGAAAATAAAAGATTACTTTAATCTTAACGAAAAAGATCAAAGTTATTTCAAATCAAATTTCAAGCTTTCCGCAGAGGCAAAACCGATCGAGCTGGATACCCATAAGATTGAAGAGAAGCTTGATGATCTAGAGAATAAAATTTCGACTTTAAGGGATGAAAAGAAAGCTAAGCAATCACAGATCGCAGGGCTTCATCATTCACTTTCTGTTAATCAGGCGGAATTACGCACTCAGGAGATATCCCTGGCGAACAAGGAGAGCATATTAAACAGTATCTCAGAGCAGCACTTAAAGATAATGGAAGAGGAGCAGGTAATATCAATGGAGCTTCAGGATGTATTTAGGGAGCTGATTGTTCTGGAAAACAACCTCCTCCATTGTCAATCGCAGTTAGCTCAAATTATGAAAACCAGGCAAGAGGCAGAAGATAAGATCTTAGAGGAAGAGGAGAGTATTTCTAAGAATAGCAAAGAGAGAGAGAAAGTGCTCATGGATACCACTCAGGTTAAGACTGAACTTGAAGGGTTGAATCATCGTCTGGTATCTGATGAAGCTACGTTAAAAATTCTGGAGGATACTTACAGCCAGGATCTTAGCAGCATTAGCAATATCGAAAATCAGATTAAAGATGCCAAAGAGAAAAAAGGGTCTTTAGAATCAGGGATAGAAGAGTGCTTAAGGTCGATAGAAGAATCAAGCAGAGAAATAGAAGCGCAAAAAGAATCGCTTGAGGAAACGCAGGAGAGCCATAAACAACTAAACCTTGGCTCAAGTGATACATTTAAGGCGATTGCTGCTGATAAAAAAGAGCTAGAGGCGCTAAAGAACAATCTACACGAGTTGCAGATGTCGCAAAAAGATATCGAGTATAAATATGCGAGCATAAAAGAGAGGATGCTCCAGGCTTATAAGGTAGATTTAGATACTCAGGAACCAAGAGAAGGTAAGTTTGAGGAAGAATTGCTTTCTGATGAAATCGCAAAGCTAAAACATAAGCTGGATTCATACGGTTCAGTGAATTTGATAGCGATTGAAGAGTATGACGAATTGAAGAAACGCTACGACTTTTTGATCCAGCAGCAAAACGACTTGCTCCAAGCCAAGGAATCATTACGCCAGGCGATATTAAAGATCAACCGTACTACCAAACAGATGTTTCTGGAGACATTTGAGAAAGTGAAGATAGAATTTAAGAATTATTTTAAATTACTCTTTAACGGAGGGGATGCTCAAGTTTTTTTAATTGACGAGCAGGATCCTTTGGAGTCGGGCATCGAGATTATTTGCCGTCCTCCGGGGAAGAAACTGCAGAACGTGCTATTGCTCTCCGGCGGAGAAAAGTCAATGTCGGCAATCGCTTTGATTTTCGCAATTTTCAAAGTCAAACCTTCGCCTTTCTGTATATTAGATGAGATTGATGCTGCCTTAGATGAAGCGAATGTAATCAGGTTTAGTAGGTTATTGCAGGAATTCGCAAAAATTTCCCAATTTATAGTAATTACACATAATAAAAAGACGATCACCAACGCTAATGTTATGTACGGTATTACTATGCAGCAATCAGGAGTTTCTAAGATTGTTTCTGTTAAATTTGCTACTGAAGGGAAAAAAGAGGCTGAGAGCGTCGAAGTGGCTTTATCGTAATTTAGCAGCAGGTTTTATTCTTGCCTCTATGTTTTGCCTGGTATAGTTTTTTGTCAGTAGCACTAATCAAGTCCGCAGGATTATCTGCATCAGCCGGGAAAGTTGCAATCCCTAGACTCACGGTTAGTTTTTTCTTAGGAAGGATTTCCTCTTTAGAAAACTTCCACTTTTCAATATCTTTTCTTAAACGCTCTGCGATTAAAAGTGCCTCTGTTTTATCAGTTTGAGGTAAAATAATAGAAAATTCTTCACCCCCGTAGCGACATACATGGTCCATTTTTCTGGAATGCTTCCTTAGTAACTGCCCCATATTCTTTAATATTTTATCACCGGATTGGTGGCCAAGTTTATCGTTATAAATTTTAAAATCATCGATATCTAAAAGAATTAAACTTAGGATTAATTTTTCTTTTTTAGCTTTATCGATTTCTTTATGCAGTAGATGCTGAAAATATCCGTGGTTCCACAGTCCGGTAAGGGAATTCATCCGGGTGCGTACAACTGTCTGTTGGTAGAGCCGCGAGTTTTCAATAGCTAATCCTGCCTGATTTGCCAATAAAGAGAGCATGCGCAGGTTATCTTTAGTAATCGGTGTTTTGGTAATAAAATTATCCGCAACGATTATACCGTTTGTTTTATCCTTAGCTTTAATCGGAATTAAAACCATCTCTTGACTTTTAAGCAGTTGTACAATTTTTGTATTTCTATATTTTCGTAATGTGTTTTTTGTTAAATGCAGGGGCATGCCTTCCAGCGCTACCAGAGAGAGCAGGCTGTCTTCTCTATCTTGAATAGCAACTTTGAATTCTCTTACATGCTTACTAAGGATCGATTCCAACGACTTTTTAGAGGTTTGGTATGCATTGATCAGATCTGCAAAGCTCATCTTATTCTGCTCTATTTGATTCCAGATGCGGCTTACTTCTTTTCTGGTTTTTGGCCCGATAGCCATCTTTCCCTCAATCATAGTCTCTTCTTCATTAACCAGAAATAAACAGGCACGGTTAAAACCAAGAGCAGTCTGGGCCGTGGCAGCGGTAAGAATGATGTAGAGGATCTCATCCAGCTTCAGGGTAGTAGCCATGGCGTTAGAGATCTCATAAAGTATGTTGAATTCAAACTTGGTGCGCTCAGTTTTCTCTTTAAGTATATGCATCTCATCCATAAGGCGAAATATAACATATTTTATACCCAGTGTCAATGCTGAGATTTTATCCCTCATAACAAATAAACCTGTCGGTCTTTTTCGCTCAGTTCGATTTCTTAACGCCAATGATCTTTCGCATTTCGGTGGCTGCTGAACTCGCGCTTTTTGCTCTAGCAAAAATCGCTCAAACAGCATCGCCATCCCAAGATTGCCTCCGCCAAAGGCGGAGGCCTTGGGATTCGCTCAATGCTCAAGCTCCATTGGCTAAAATCTCCATTCGCTCGAAAACCCGCCAGCTTCATTTGTTATGGACTAACATAGGAGATTTTATCCAGAGCTAATGGGTGACTTGGCTTGATTTCGAGCTGCATGGAGCAGCGAGAAACAAGACAAGACAGGACCCATCCCCTTGGATAAAATCGACTTATAGAATTCAATCCAGGTTTATTTTACCTTGACAATGGCGTATTTTCAAGTATACTTTACTTTCTATAAGGAGCTGAATTATGTATAAGAAATGTACTTTGTGTGAAAAAGGTGAGATGACCGGAAAAAAGGTCACCCGAAAGGGTATGGCCAAAAGCAAAGGTGGCACCGGCAGCAAGATCAGCGACTGGACCAAACGGAAATTCCTGCCTAACCTTCAAAAAATGCGCATACTGATCAAGGGCCATCCTAAGAAAGTATACGTCTGTACCAAATGCATCAAGAAGGGTAATTTTCAAAAAGCTTAATGAGCAGATAACTTACAGAGCGAAGCGAAGTAAGTTATATTCTCACTTAAAGAATACATCCTTGATTTCCAAAAGCAAGGATGATTCATCCCGCCAATTGTCAATCCTGGGAGTAAATATCAGGTCAAAACATTCTGCCTGCATCAGGCTATCTTTAAAACTGCTTAATCCAAAACCTATCGCCTGATAAATAACTACACCATCGGTCACCCAAAACTTTAAGGTCCCCCTGCTTAAGGTCTGCGGTTGGGACTTTAACTTCAGATTCTTTGCATAAAATATAGGTGCGGGATTCCCTGCGCCGAATGGCTCAAGTAATTCCAATTGCGCAACTATCTCTTCATTTAGGTCAGAAAGAGAAACTTCCATATCTACATCTATGCTCGGCAATAGATCTTCCAAGGTGAGCCTCTGGTGCGCCAGTCGGTTAATACTCTCTTTAAAATCATCTATGCTATCTCTGGTAATCACCAGGCCCGCTGCATGGCTGTGGCCACCGAAAGCATTTAAGAATTCCTTACAGTCAACGAGCGCATCAAAAAGATGAAAGTTTTTAATCGAGCGCGCCGAACCGCGGCATAAATCTTCGCTCATTGAGATTACGATAGCAGGCCGGAGGAATCTATCTGCCAGTTTTGAAGCCACTATCCCTAATACGCCTTGATGCCAATCATCCTTGGCGACTACAATTACTTTATGTTCTTTAAAGTTGACTTCTTTATTAATCAGATCTTCCGCCTCCTGCAAGATTTTACTCTCTATCTTCTGGCGCTGGCGATTATGCTTCTCTAGAATCTTAGCGTAACCTTGCGCCTCCTCTTGCGTCTTGCTCATCAGCAGTTTCAAGGAATCTTCGGCTGAATCAATCCGTCCGCTGGCATTGATCCGCGGGCCAATTATAAAACTGATAAACGTAGAAGTGAATTTTTTGTTTTGTATGCCGGCATTTTCGATCAGTGCCTCAAGCCCCTTCTTTTTAGTCCGGGGCATCCTAGCCAATCCCTCCTTAGCGATTATGCGGTTTTCGCCTGTCAAAGGAGCGCTGTCTGCGATCGTACCCAAAGAGACTAAATCCAGATCATCCAATAACTCAGAATCGCTTATTGCCTGGGATAACTTATAGGCTACACCTACACCTGCTAAGTCTCTATATTTGTAATTTGAATCTTTCAGCTTAGCATTGAGAATACTTGATGCCGGCGGCAAAGAATGATTACTGTTCTCATGATGGTCGGTAACAATGACTTCGATATTATTCCGCCTTAACTCCTCTATCTCTCTGTGATTATTTGTTCCGCAGTCAACCGTGATCAGTGTCTTAATCTTCCTGCGTTTGGCGATCTCTACGATATCTTTATTCAGGCCATACCCCTCCTTGACTCTATGCGGCAAATAATGTTCCGTATTTATGCCTTGCTTCTGGAGTGTACTCTTCAGCAATGCCAGAGCAGTTATACCGTCGGCATCATAATCGCCAAAGATCATCACTTTATCTTTCTGCTCTCCTGTTTTTTTGATGATCCCAACTGCCTTAGGCATATCTCTGAATGAGTAGGGATCAAGGAGCTGTCCCACATCTGCCTTCAAGAATCTTTCCGCTTCAGCAATACTCTTCAGGCCACGATTTACTAATATTTGCGCAAGGATACCAGAGATTCCCAGCTCTTTGGAGAAATTCTCCTTAAGCTTATTATCCGGATGTGCGATATTTAGTATTTTGTGTTTTTGCATTAAATGAGCAGATAACTTACGCCTGCCTGCCGACAGGCAGGAACACATTTGTGTGAGTAAGTTATCTGTGCGAATTAATCCCGCCCTTTTGCTTCGAATCTTTTGTTTCGAAAAGCAAAAGAGCGGGGTAAGTTCAGTCATAAACTTACGTTCACTTACGTTCCGTAAGTTTAGCCCTTACTTACATCTTCTCGGGAGTCGAAACTCCTAATAACCTCAGCCCGCTGTTTATAATTATTCTCGCTGCCTCAATCAAAGATAATCTTGCTTTAGTCAATCGATCATCTTCACCCAATACTTTATGCAAATCATAAAACCTATGGAATGTCTCCGCCAAT
>JBDRLC010000040.1:0-2636 GCA_043813305.1 Candidatus Omnitrophota bacterium
TTTTCTTTCCCAGGTCAGAGAGCTTCGCGTTGATGAAATCCTGAAGAAATTTAAGAGTGTAAGACACGAAGATCTGAACACCTTTACCCGGCAACTTTATTCTTTACAGAAAGCCGGCGTGCCTTTACTAGGCAGCCTTGAATCTATAGCCAGCCAAACAAGAGATAGGTACTTTAAGTTGGTGATCGAAGAGGTGGCGGCTGATATTAAAGCAGGGATGAGCTTCTCTGAATCCCTGTCTAAACAACCACAGGTTTTCGATGGTATTTATATCAGTATGATTAAGGCGGCTGAAACCGGAGGCGCTTTATCTGAGATTTTAGACCGTCTTACGAACCTGATCGAACAGGAGATTGATACTAAGCAGCGGATAAAATCAGCAACCAGGTATCCTCTGATAGCATTTTGTGCTTTAATCTTAGGGTTTGTGGTTGTGGTCGCTTTTGTGATTCCACGCTTCGCTACACTTTACAGCCAATTTGATACACTTCTGCCGCTTCCTACGAGGATTCTTATAGCAGTGAATGTTGCATTTCAGAAATATTGGCATATCTGCCTCTTGGTAGCCGTAGGGGGCGGGTTCGGGTTTTCGCGGTTTATCAAATCCAAATTCGGCCGTCCGCTCTGGGATAATTTTAAATTAAGGATTCCGGTCTTAGGAAAGTTACTCTCTATGTTGATTATGTCGCGTTTTGCCAGAGTAACGGCAATATTGATGAGAAGCGGCACCCCGATACTTGAAGTACTAAATTTGGTATCTAAGACTTCAGGTAATATCATTATTAGCCGGGCAGTTGGTAATATCCGTGAGAGCGTGAATGAGGGTAAGGGGATGTCGGAACCGATGAGGTTTACCAGTCTATTTCCTCCGGTTGTAGTTCAGATGGTGGCGATCGGTGAACAGACAGGCAAGGTAGATGAGTTGCTTTTAGGAGTTGCAGATTACTATGACCGGGAAGCAGGATATCTGATCAGGAATCTAACGACCTACATTGAACCGATACTGATACTGGTCTTAGCAGGGATGGTTCTGATTATGGCGCTGGGTATTTTTATGCCGATGTGGAACTTAATTAAAGTCTTCAGTCCGGGTTAAATAATGATAGGCAAACGTTCTTTGACAATGGTCGAGTTGTTAGGCGTGTTTTGTGCGGTGTTCATCCTGATCGGTGTATTTGCTATATACGCTAATATTACCCTGAGGACCGCCAGAGAAGTTGCTCTTAAGAATGAGCTGAATAATATACGCATGTCTATAGAACACTATCGAGCCCTGAATAGTGAATATCCGGAGGATCTGGTTACTCTTGTAAATAAAGTCTTTACAACCAAGTATCCCAGTGGTATAATTCGCAAAAATAGGTATTTAGAACCGATTAGGGTCAATGAGGATGAAGAAATGCTTGACCCGTTTCTAAATAGATACTATTATAATAAAGGCAGAGTAAGGTCTAATACTAAGGGTTATGAAAACTGGTAATAAAAAACAGGAGGTAAGCATGAGGAGACGCGGTTTTACATTAATCGAGCTGGTTATGGTTATTGTCATCCTGGGTATTTTAGCAGCGGTTGCCATACCTACATTCTTTAACCTTCAGGCGGAAGCTAGAGAGTCTGCAGTAAAGGGCGCGTTAGGTGGGCTTCGTAGCGGTATAAGTATTTGGTATGCAAAGGAAGCATCTTCAGGATCAGCTACCTGGCCGACAATAGTTCAGTTGACCGCAACCACTAACGGCGTTATGGCATCAGGCGTTGTTCCTGCGAATCCATACAATGGATTAAGTGCGGTAGTAGCCGGGGCTGCAGAAACTTGGACTGCTGCTGGTGGTTGGATTTATGACGTAAGCACTGGCAGAATTTGGAGTGCAGCAATTGAAACTCAAGGATCTGGCTGGTAATTTTTCGTAGTTATTTACTTTAAAATAAAATGGCTGACTTGTTATCGTATGTTTAACATATGAAGAGTCAGCCATTTTAATAAGCAGATATGATAGCAGAAAAATCTAAGCGGGTTATTCTAATATTAGTACTTGCTGCAGTCAGCTTTGGAATCTATGCCAATTCCTTAAATGGTGACTTTTTAGTCGATGATACGCCGGTAATCGTAAATAATGAACGCATCCATGACCTAAAAGTATACTTCTCTAAATACTTTGGCCTGCGTATTAACATACTAAATGAACTTATTTGGGTATTTATCTGGCATCTGGCAGGCCCCAATCCTTTCTATTATCATCTGTTTAATGTATTAGTGCATGTTCTTTGCGTAATTGCGCTCTTTATTCTTTGTAATCTATTATTCAGAAATTCCACCCTTTCTTTCTTAACTTCCTTGATCTTTGCGCTTCATCCGATTCATACTGAAGCGATTAGCTGGATATCCGGCGGCCACTATGCATTCTCCAGTTTGTTTTATATCATCGCTATTATTTTCTATATCAGAGCAGAAAAATCCGCGCTTAACTTCATCCTTTCGATTGCTACATTTATCTTGTGTTTACTTACTGGTAATGCAGTTGCTACGCTGCCGATTATGTTCATTTTATATGATTTATTCTTCAGAGAGAAGGTTGCGGGGAATGCTCGTTTAAGAAGGTTGAGGATTATAACCCTCTCTGTAATATTAAGCATCTCAG
>JBDRLC010000041.1:0-25306 GCA_043813305.1 Candidatus Omnitrophota bacterium
TTTAAAACTATGGATATCATACGTAAGGGAAAATGTAAAAACTGCAGTGTATCTAAAGCCCATTTAGTTTGGTATATAGAAAGGATATCCGGCGTAACAACTAAAATAATAAGGTTTGCCTGATTCAAAGTAGCGACTAAAGCATCATTCAGATTCTTGCCCGCATCCACAATTATGTAATCGTAATCATTGTCTAATAACTCCAATACCTCCTTTATTTTACTGGCGTCAAAATAAGAAGACTGTTGAGGTTTTAATACCCCGGTGAGAAAATCAATTCCCTGAGGACTATGCGCTATAAAATCATCCTTTTGGATTCTATCGGGTATTTTTTTAGCAGCTTGCATTAATTCCGCAATCGACTTCTTAGGGCTGATATTTAACATCCTAGCCATATCCCCGACTACCTGTAAATCTAAATCTATCAGACATGTACGCTGAGAGTTATGTTTAGCAAGGCTCACCGCAAGATTAGTAGCGATTAAGCTCTTGCCTACGCCGCCTTTTGTGCTGAAGATTACAACTCTTTTAGCCATAACTTTATTTTATTACTCTAACTGAAAGACTATTGGAATATCTATCCATAGGTCTTTCATTGCCACAGAAGAAGGAAAAGGGGGATAAGGAGAATTTTGTTTAACTAAAAGGATTGCGCTATCATCGAGAACTTGATATCCGGAAGAATTCTTAACTACTACATCAAGCACCTCGCCTCGATAGGAAAGAAGCAAGCTCAATTTTACAGTACCCTGAAAACCATTCTGTTTTGCGGTTTGAGGATAAGTTAAATTTTCTAATATGCGTTTTTGTATAATATGGGCGTAGTTTGCAAGCGGGTCAGAAAGTTCGTCATTAATAGATACTGAATAATCCAAATCAAAGCTTTCATCATCCTTTGCCTGAATTGCGGGCTTTTCTTCAGAGACAATGGTAGGGGTAAGCGTGATAATTAGTTCTACATCGCCGCTTTCTCCAAACCCGCCTCCGGACCTGGTTGTCTTGTGTCTGAAAAATAAACCTATTAAGGGTAAATCCCCTAATCCGGCTACCTTTCTCCTGTCTTCCTCTTTCTTTTTCTTTATCAGGCCTCCGATAACTAAAGTCTGGCTATCCTCAAGAAAAAGTTCGGTTGAGGCATTACGTTTAGTTAAAGGATAGGCTGCAGCAGTTTTATTTTCTTCTGATCCAATAAATTCAGCTTCGCCTGTCTCGCTTACTTCCATATCTAAACTTAACTTTATTTTTCTATCCTGGGTAACTTCCGGACTGATATTTAATTTAATTCCGTATTCCTTATACTCTACGGCGGTCCCCTCAGTTCCAGTTGTTAAAGAAGTACTAAACGTTGGCTTTTCTCCACCCACCATTAACTCGGCTTTTTTGCCGCTTTGACAGGCAAGACGGGGACGAGAAAGAATATTAGCCTTACCTTCCTGCACCAAAGCATCTATTGTGGCAGTAAATTTATCGCGAGGCCAGTCGAACACATGAAACACAGCATCTAACGCTCCTCTTGCAGTCTTGGATATGCGATAGGTCGGCTCGCTCATAGAAATAGAACCCGGCATATTAAATCCTAGGGTCTTGGTTGCGTCTTCAGTCAATTCCAGCACCTGAACATCTATCTCTACCACTGCCCTCTCTTCTTTTACTTCAGTTAAAACAATTATTTCATCCTTGAATAGATCTAGAGCGCCGCCAATCCTTTCAATATCTTTTGCCTCTTTAACCCTGCCTAAAATAAAAATCTTGCTTTCTGCATCTTCGATTTTAGTATAGACTTCGGGCAAATTAAGCTCTTTTAATATATTATCAATGCTATCCTTAATTGGCTGCATATTTTTAGAAGCTACAGCCGCTCGATAGGAATGTTCGCCAAGGCTATCCCAAATTACCAAGGTGGTTGAACCTGCTGACTTTGGGCTAAGGGTTATCTCAGACTTAGTCGCGTATGTAACATCAAGCATGTCAGGATTACCGATAACAATACGGGTGGGATTATTTACGGGAAAAATCTTGGCTTGGCCTACAATTAATTTAATTTCTTCGCCTATCCTTTCATCTTCCTGTCCTTGTGTAAAGCTTTGAAAAGAAAATAAAATTAAGCTTACAATTAAAAAACTTAAAATATATCTAATCTTTTTCATTCTTATTCGGATAAAGGCATTCTCTCTTTACTTAAACCGCGGTAGATTTCTATATATTCGACTCCCTCTTGAGACTGATAAATCGCTGAGTAAACCGAGGGTAGAGCGTATCTTAATAAAGCATCCCAGCTTGCGGGAGAGATTTGTTCTATCTGCGCATCAGCCGGAGAACGCAATACCAGACGCATTTTACCTTGCTCCTGCACAAACGTAAGCAGACTCGCTTCTTCTGGAGTAAGGGCCAAATTAATCAGCCTGTTTTGCTCTAGCACTTTCTCTTCTTTGCCGTATCTACTCACTGGTTGGGGTATACCTAAATCTCTGCCTACAGCCAAAACTAATATATTTTGAAATAAAGGCAAAACAGTGGCCTGGAGCGCCTGTTTTCCGTCCATAGTAGCCCCTGGCATAGGGATTATCACTATAACATCCACATAATCTCCTGGCTTAATCAATCCGCCTAAAGCAGAGATATCATCCACAGCTATGCTAACCGCTCTTTTGCCCACCGGCGTAAGACCGGCTAAAGAATCACCCTTTTGGTCAGGCCGCTTCAACTTACTAAAAGTAACCTGTTCACCTTTTGCAATAGGAGCTAGAGTCAACATATCCGCTACTCTGTCTAAAGACCTAACCGCTCCCGGCTGAACAAATTGCTTTGGAACCATGCTCATCTCTAAACTATCACTTTCAAGTGTTACGCCTTTAGGAATATCTCTAGTAGCCAGCATAACCGGCTCTTGATTCTTACGCTCCTCCTCTACTTTCCTTTCTGCTTCTTCTTTCATCATCTGCCGTTGCTTAGTAAGAAAAACATTAAGCATGATTACTGCAACGATAGCCAGTATAAAACCCACTATTAATATAATAAGTTTTTCTTTTGGGATCTGCATTCTTATTTTATTTGCCCTTCGTAAGTCTCAATCTTTGCCTGAGTGGAAAGTTTGCCTACTAAATCTTGAATGGCCTGCTGCTGTTCAATAAAAGTTAGCCCTCTCTCGATATCATCCCACATCTCCGTAAGAGACCTCTGTTCGCCTCCCCGCTGTTCCTCTAATTTTAGAATATAATAACCACTGGGGCCTTGGAATATGTTACTTACCTTACCTACTTCTAAAGATTCAGAAAAAGCCACGCTATCAAATTTAGCAAATTTTTGGCCTATCTGGATAAAACCTAAGTCCCCGCTATCTTTAGCGCTGGGAGATTTTGATTTTTCTCTTGCCAATGCGGCAAAATTCGCACCCTGTAAAATCTGAACCATGATATCCCGTGCCTCGGTTTCAGTAGGCACAACTATCTCTCTGACGCGCCTTTCTGCGGGTACTTTCAATTGCTCTTTATAAAGGTTATAATAATCCTCTATTTCTTTAGAGGTAACCTTTATCTTTTCTGCTTCTTCGCGCACAAGCTCCATAACCAAAAGTTCCTGTTTTTTCTTCTCCAGCGCCATAACCACCACATCTTTACTATCTAAACGCCTATCCAATGCCTCCTGATATAGGAGCATCCGACGGACTAATTCATCTTTTAAATAACTAATCTTTTGTTCGCGGGTGGTGATCTTAGCCTCGGGATTATTCTCCTCTACTAAGGAATTAAAATATTCTATTTCTTCATTTAAATCTTCTAAAGTAATGGGTAAATTATTAACTTTAGCGATAAGCGTACCTTTTACTTCGTAGGTAGGAGTTAGGGCTTTTGTCTCGGCATTTTTTGCCTTCAGGAATCCAACTTGCTCACAACCATTTATAGTTACAAAAATAAAGCTAAAAATACAAAAAAATAATAACTTAGCCATGTGGTTAAATAATCTCATCTTTTTACTCCCTCCTTCTTATTTTCTTAATACTATTTTTTATCACAAATATATATAAAAAGCAAGAAGTTTTTAATATAACTCAAGTAGCGCTAACGGGATCCCGACTGCTATAGCATAGCTGGTCGGGAGAACCTTCAACTTTGGTAGCGCTAACGGGATTTGAACCCGTGTCTTCAGCTTGAGAAGCTGACGTCCTAGGCCAGGCTAGACGATAGCGCCAAATCACTTACAAAAATAAGCTCGGGGTCAACCCCGTTAGAAATATCAACATTTTAATAGTATCATAATTTCTAACGTGGTCAATAAATTTATTGATTTTGCTAACTTAATGCTATATACTGTCTGCAATATGGCGCTAAAAATTGGTTTAGGCACAAGCACAAAACGAGACCCCATCCTGGCGGCTAAGGAAGCCTTTACTTTGGCTATCACTAATATCCCCGAACAGGATATCGATCTGGCAATCCTTTTTAGCACAGTCAACCTCACCAACCTCAGCCTGATAAAAACCATCAGCGCCGCCTTAGGTATGGATGTACCAATAGTAGGTTGCAGCGGAGCGGCGGTAATCTCTAACCAGGGAATATTTAAACACGGCCTAACCCTCCTGCTTCTACATCTGCCTAACAATGTCTTCTTAAACACCGCCTCTATCACGGACATAAAAGCGAAAACCGCATTGAGAGCGGGAGAAGAACTAGGTCAAAAACTCCTCTACGGTTTTAGAAACGTAACCAGGGACCTCAGCATCATATTCTCCGACGGGTTGATTGAAGAAAACTCAAAACTGGTTTATGGTTTGCAGGAAAGGCTGGGCAGGAGCTTTCCTTTGATCGGCGCTTCGGCATCGGATGACCTAATGTTCAAAAGGACCTATTTATACCACAACCAGCAGATATTCAGTGACGGTGCCTGCGGAGTACTGTTCGGCGGAAAACTAAACTTCGGGTTAGGCATAAATCACGGATGGAAACCTCTGGGCAAACCCAGAGAAGTAACTAAGTGCGACGGTAACATCGTCTATGAAATAGACAACGCTCCGGCAGTAAAACTCTATGAAGAATATTTTGCCTGCGATTTAAAGGAGCTAAGAAAAAAATTAAATTACATCTCCATACTCTATCCCATAGGAGTATTTCTGCCCGGAGAGGAAGAGTACCTGCTCAGGAATCTTCTTTCGATTAGAGATGACGGATCCCTGATATTCCAAGGCAATGTCCCGCAGGGAAGTATGATCCGGCTGATGATCGGCACAAAAGAATCCTGCCTCAATGCTACCAAACATGCCGTAGAGCAGGCACAAAAAAACCTCTACATCAGCAAAACCGGCCAGAGAACAAAGGATGGAACAAATTTTGTGCTTGTATTTGATTCAGTTTCAAGATATATTCTTTTAAGAAGAGATGCCGAGAAAGAGCTGGATATAATCAAGAAAAGCTTAGGCCAGGATATACCTATAATCGGTATATACACTTATGGCGAACAGGCGCCTTTACAAGCGATTAGCTATCACGGCCAAACCTATGTTCACAATCAAACCGTTAACGTCTTAATCTTAGGGGGTTAACCCCGTTAGAAATACTAGCTTAATAAAAATATTCGGAAATTTCTAACGGGGTTAACAAGTATTTATGTCTGGAAATCATTTGATCTTATTTATAGGTTTCGCGATCATCTCCTACCTTACCCTTACCTTGGTGTTGAAGGTAAACAGAATAAAACAACTGGAGGCACATAAGAGGAATTTAAAAAAATCACTCGAAGAGATGGATGAGCAGGCCAAGCTGATCGTGCGCACTGACATTGAATTGAATAAGGCCCAGGAGGATCTGGATAAGAAAATTTCCGGGCTCTATTCTTTACAAAAAATATCCCGCCAGATAAGCACAACCTTAGAAGAGGAGTCGATTTTTAATAAAGTTGATCCCGGACATCTGGAAGAACTCGGATTTGAAAAATCCTGTGCATTTTTATGGGATGAGGAAGAAAAGAAATTTAAGATCCAGTTAAAAATCGGCTACCCCGAAGATTATCTGCGCAACATCACCTCCAGAGTAGATCTGGACAAGAACCTCTACCTAAATCTAATCGGTACTGCTAAAACTTTTTCGTCAATCTCCGATTCCGCAGATACAAGAATTAAGAATAAAATAAATGCTATCTTCGCCGTAAAATCTTTTGTCATCTCTCCTATCTTACCCAAAGAAGGCAGTAAGGGTTTCCTATTTATAGGTACAGAGAACCAGGATGTAACTATAACCGAAGGCGACGAGGAATTAATCACCATTCTCGGTAACCAGATCGGCCAGGGACTTGAGAATGCCCGTCTCTTTGAAAAGAGTTGGAGGGCACAACAGGAACTGGAGAAGAAGATTATAGAAAGGACACGTGCTTTAAGCGCTGCCCTGGAAGAGGTTAAGAGTGCCAGTAAACGTAAGACTGAATTTATTTCGAGCGTCTCGCACGAACTAAGAACCCCCCTTACTTCGATCAAAGGTTACGCTGCTATAATGTTAGAGGAAAAATTAGGCAAACTTCCGCCGGCAGTGAAAGAAAGACTAAAAAGAGTTAACCACCACAGTAACGAACTTGCGAATATGGTAAATGACCTACTGGATATTGCCCGTATTGAATCGGGTAAAGCAGAGATGAAGATGACGCCACAAAATTTAAGTAGTATTCTAGCTACTGCAATCGATTTAGTGACGCTGCAATGTAGGAATAAAAACATTACATTAGCCCAAAACCTGCAAAAGGATATACCTGTGATTATCGCCGACCGCAGCCAGATTGAACGGGTATTTATTAATCTTCTGGGAAATGCGGTAAAATTTACGCCTGAGGGAGGAAAAATAATTGTCCGGGCTAAGCTTAAAGGCGAAGAGGTACAAATCGAAATACAAGATACAGGCATAGGCATACCGCCTGAAGCATTGAAAAAGATATTTGATGAGTTCTACCGGGTTGATAATGCCGTAAATCAGGAGGTAAAGGGGACCGGATTAGGGTTATCTTTGGTAAAGCATATTATTGAAGCCCACCAAGGCAAAATCTCGGTAGCAAGTAACGTGGGCACAGGCACCACTTTTAGCTTTACCCTACCTGCTAAATAACAGTGATATTATTATGGAGGGAATATGGCGAGGCCGCGAATACTGATTGCTGATGATGATCCGGATATCCTGGATGTACTAGAGATCACCCTCTCTGAGGAAAACTATGAAATTATCAAGGCAAATAATGGCGAAGAGGCATTAAATATCATCAAGAGCAAAAGTTTAGACCTAGCCTTGATTGATTATGCCATGCCAAAGATGAATGGCCGCCAGGTCTGCCGTGAGGTTAAAAAGGATATACTGCTAAGTCACCTGCCGATTATTATGGTAACCGGCAAGGGTGAAGTAAAGGATAAGATCGGGGGCATAGACGCCGGCGCCGATGATTATGTTGTCAAGCCTTTTGAACCTAAAGAACTGCTGGCGCGTATACGTATGATCTTAAGGCGCACGGCAAGAGATCTGGATGCCAACCCGCTAACCCGCCTTCCCGGTAACATCTCTATACTTGATGAATTAACTAGCCGACTGGAGAATAAATCTATATTTGCCGTATGTTATTTAGATCTGGATAAATTTAAGGCCTATAATGATAAGTACGGCTTTGAGCACGGGGACGAAGTAATCCGTGAAACTGCGCGTATAATTATGCAGAGAACCAAAGAATTAGGCAGCCCCGATGATTTTATCGGCCATATCGGAGGGGATGATTTTGTGATCGTTACTACCCCCAAGGTGGTAGATAGTCTCTGCGAGAAAATTATTGCCGATTTTGACAAAAGCTCCCCAAAATTTTATAATGATACTGATAGAAAAAAAGGCTATATTGTAGCCAGCGACCGTCAGGGGAAAGAACAAAAAGTACCCCTAATATCCATATCCATCGGCGTAGTCTCTAACGAGCAACGCGTAATCGAACACGTTGCGCAGATCGGAGAGATTGGCGCAGAATTGAAGCATATGGCAAAGAATATGGATAAAAGCAGTTACGTAAAGGATAAACGTAAGGCAGAGAAAAGAAAAACCAACCGCTAAATCCTTCCAACTGAAAATCGATGAAGTCAAAAATTATCGGCACCTTCCAAAATATCTGTAATACTGATGTAATTAATGAATTTGCAAAAACAATTAGTGGCAAAAAAGTATTAGAAATTGGCTGCGGGGGAGGTAAACGGACTACACTCTTTAAAAACACAGGATGTAAGGTTACTGGAATAGATATTATCGACACAAGAAAATCTGATTTTAGTGCCGGGTATGATTTTATCATAGCCGATGGAATAAACTTACCTTTTAGAGATGAAGCTTTTGATGTAGTAGTATCATTTGATGTTATCGAACACCTTGATAGAGATGAATTATTTTTAAGCGAGGCTTCTCGTGTATGCAGAAAAGGAGGAATACTCGTCGTAGGCACTCCTAACCGTAATAGATTATCTAATAGATTAAGAAAGTTGTTGGGTAAAAAAATCAGCTATCCCTTAAAATTGGGGAAGGGCTGTGTTCATTTAAGAGAATATAGCATAGATGAGCTTGTCAAGCTGGTAAAGAAAGTTGGTTGCGAGGTAATAAAAAATAATTATGTTTGGTTTGGCTTAATAGGAATTGGCGGGTTTAAGCGTTTTCCTTCTTTTCTTAATAAGTGGGTCCAGTATCTGCTTCTATTTGCAAGGAAGCTATGAAGCACAATACCCACCGAAAGCTTTCTTACTCCTTCAATAACTAACCAACTTGCATAATGGTGCGCGGGGAGAGATTTGAACTCTCGCAACCTAAAGCCTGTTTTATCTAGCATCTAAGAATGATTCAAATACTTTCTTCTTCCGCTCTAAATAAAGATCGCACTTTCTATTATACATAAATCTATAAAGAGCCAAACTATCAGTTATAGCATATCCCAATTCCATAACCCTACTAGCATGCCGCAAATAACCTTTGCTTAAACCTGGCTTTTTAAGTAATCCTTGTCGCAATTCTTTTATAAATTCAGGGCTCCCCGAACAAAACGTAGTTCTTATTTGCCAAGCATGCTTCCAGCGAGCTTCTTTCCAAATAAAAACACTACCATCTCCATCAAATAAACCACGTATAAAATGAGCAAGGTATCTCTTAGGAATTGTGGGGAATCGTGCTCTTTCTGACTTTCGAGGTATCAAACCAAGTCTAATTAAATCATTATAAATCTGTCTATTTCTAATTTGAATACGATAACCTCTTTCTTTCCTGCCAATCTTATGTCCAGACTTTAGCTTCTGCTTTATTAATACAAGATGTTTTATGTCTTTACTCGTTATATCTAAGCCGTGATATCCATTTTTATGTTCCACCAGACAACCGTCTGCAAAAATAAAACCTAATATATAGGCCATGGCAGATGACCAACTACTAAAAAATTTTGCATTGATCTTAGGTCTTAACATATTATTTCATACCAATGCGCGGGAGGAGACTTGAACTCCTACGGCCTCATCAGCCACATGCCCCTCAAACATGCGTGTCTGCCATTCCACCACCCGCGCGTCGTTAAAATAATTTTGCCTATCTTAAAAATAAACCTATCAACTCGTAGTTGGGCTTTAAAAACACTAACTACTTAACCTAACTACCAAACCGGCATCCTTACCCTAACCCAATAACTTTACTGTTCACGCCAGGAGATAATCTTCTTGGTCTTGGGGTGAATCAGTATCGAGTAACGGACTCCATCCTTACCTTTCACCTGAGGGATAATATTAAAGCGTAAATATTCTGATTTAACACTGAGGGTATCCGCCGCCAAATCAAATAAGGCCTGCTGCTCACTTAAAGCCAGTCCTATAAAACTATCAAGGTAAGAGACTATCGTCGCTGAATCCGTAAATGCTCCGTCATCATCCGTATCCTCTTTACCGTCCTCTCCTTCGTATTCATTGCGATAGCGTATAATTTTTTCAATTATCTTTTCATCCAGGCCGAGAACAGAAAGCACTGCGCTTGAGACGGTATTAATGTTTATTTTACCCGCTCCGTGCACTGTAATCAAGTCTTTAAATTGATCGAATGTCTCTTTATCAATACCCTCGATTAATAAAAGTTCCTCTTTCCATTTAAAAGGCCTTCTGCTGGAAGTTGTAATTGCCTGGGCCAAAACTTCATCTAACCCAGGGAGCTTCTCTAACCTTGCACTTGAAGCTAGATTAATATTAATCAATGCGCTTTCGTCAATAATCATTTCCTCTTCATCTACGGTAAGCCTATCTATAAAATAATATTTATAACTCGTATTTTCGCAAAATACCACCTGTTGCTCTTGGGTCAATTCTCTCGGGGAGTCATATTCTGGCGTATAGTCAGCGATACGGTCAAAGAAAACGCGCTGCAAGGCTGCCTTTGCCAAAGGCAAAGAGATGGTTGAACGCATAAAAAAATTTGTAAATTTTATCTGCTGAAAGACAAAATGCGCCAGGGCGATGCTTAAAAGCGATAAAACTGCCACTGACCAAAGGCTAACAATTAGTATGCTTCCCCTCTTGCCCCGTTGGTGCTCGCAGCAACGGGGTTTAGGCCGTGGGTATAAAAATTGTTCTGACATATGCCTTTTCTTCTTTGGTAGTTATCTTTAATTTTACTGCCAGAGGAAGACCAATCTGATCCCAGACCTCCGTCCAAAGATATGAATTTTCTGCTAAATCAAAATAGAAATATGAAAACTTTAATTCCTCTATCTCTTCTATATAGGCCTTCGGCTCAGATCCTTCCGGAAGCCCCTGTAAAATATCTGCTAAGGTATCGACACTGCGTAAGAGCGCATCATCCCCTTGATCAAAAGAATAGCTTATACGAACAATCTCTGAATCCTGAACCTGCGCAAAACTGACCTCTTCTTCAGTTCCTAAAAATCCTATTTCCGGGAAATTAAAAGTCTGTCTTAATTCCCGGCATAGCTTCTCAAGCTTAATTATAACCCTACTCTGCTCTAAATTGACTTCTTTTGCCCGGCGCCAGATATTCATTCCCGTGCTAAATGTAGAATATACCGCTATGCTCACTATCGCATAGATACTGGCTGCAATCAGCAACTCTACAAGAGTAAACCCCGTCAGGTCTATTCTTCTATCTAACGGGGCCAAACCCTTACTCAGTTTCTGCTTCCAAACCAAAACGCGGTAAGTATGTCGCCAACTCTGCATCTTTAGCTATATTAGCTTCCTTCCAGCCTAATTTAACACACACCTCGACTAACTCCTCTATTAAATATTCAGGGCTCTCTATCTCCTTAATCTCAGAGATCCAGCTGAACTCTCTGCTGCCTAACTCTTTTGTTCCTGAATCAGCTCCCAATATGAATATACCCTGGTTCTCGTAAGCGTAAATTTCGAGTTCAGTTATCTTATTCTGAGCAAATTTTACTGCCTCGATATAATTCTGACTTGCATTCAACCCGCGTACAGAACTCATATAAGATTGTATGATAATCACTAAACCGAATCCTAAAATCGCTACGCTGATTAAAAGCTCAGCCAGGGTAAACCCCGTTAGAGATAGGAAACATTTTGGACGTTTCCGTAAATCTCTGCTTTCATAATGCATCTCTAACGAGGTAAATCCCTTATCCTTTTTACCAATTCGTAACATCATCATCCGTTCCCGGCTGTCCGTCTTTACCCAGGGAGGAAAGATCGTAACTTCCCGTATTTTGCTCTCCGGGATATTTATATACATAAGCCCTGCCCCAGGGATCAGCTGATTTTTTCTTAATGTAAGGCCCGCGCCAACTTCCTCCCGAGGAGGGATCGCTGAATAAACCATCCAGGCTGTCCGGGAAAACCCCCATATCCAGCTCATAAAGATCTAATGCTAAAGCAAGGCTGGATTCAATATCTGCCTGAGCCGCCTGAATACGTGCCTGCTCAGATCGTCCGGCTAAGCGCGGCATGACCATTGCAGATAATATCCCGATAATAATCACCACCAACATCAACTCGATTAAAGTAAACCCCGTTAGAGATAGGAAACGTTTTAATCTATTTTTTAAGTAACGTTTACCCATGCCGGATTTCAAATATTTTTCTCTCGCTATTGCATCATATTTATTCAAACAAGCTTCATAGTAAATCGGATTAAAGGATCCTCTATTCCTGGTAGAGAAAACCTTTCCTGAATTATGCTCTTTAAAACGTTTCCGTAAATTGTTGGTTATCCCTGTATACATTTTGCCATCCTTTCTGCTCTTTAATACATAAGTATACCACCTATGATTAATCTCTAACGGGGTAAATCCCTTTTCTCTTTTCATAATCATACCTCCTTCGATGAATAGATAACTTACGGAGTGAAACGAACGTAAGTTATAGGCGAAGCCGTCTTTGAATTGAACCCCACACCCAGTTATTAACCCAGATGCTTAAAATATCTGGGTGTGGGGTAAATTCAGCCACACAACTTATGTCCGCCTATGCTCCATAAGTTGTGGCTTCGTTTAGGAAAATGAAATCGCCAAGATGTCTGCCTCAAACTGTATCTGACTGGAAGTATCGTCTTTGGCTGATAGAGCAACTCTGTCTATTTTAAAAAGAATATCCGCATTTTCCAGATTATAAATGAAATCAAAGATTTTCTTCATATCCCCCTCGGCGCGCAACTTCAACATATATACTTTATACCCGGCCTCTTCGGTGCTTTGCTCTGGGCTCATGTTCGATATCGATAATTTGGATTTGCTGGCGATTGCTTCCACCTTGGTTAGGATTATCGTAACAATATCCTCTTCTGTACCTTTTAGGCTTAGATAGCGTTCAATTTGGGACTTTGCCTTCAGGATCTCATCTTTACGCTGCATCAATCCGATGTACTTTCGAATCTCCAACTGAGAATCATGCGCCTTGCGTGAGGAAGAAATCAATTTATCGCGGATAGGATCAAACATAAGCAGTTTAAAGGTCATGATAACCAGAAGCGTTCCCACGACAACCGCCAATATTAATTCGCGTTTATTAAGTTTTTTAATTTGGATTTTCATTTTAATGACAATTCAAAATTCACTAATTCCTTGCCCTGCTGTGTCCGCCTGCGCATATATCGCGTCTGCACGCTGCTAAAGAAATCAGAACTGTTAAGGATTTTTACAAAATCAGAAACATCGACCATCTGAGGAGCAAAACCGCGAATACTAAAATCTTTCTGCCACTGCCAGTTGAAATTAGTCAAAGTGACAGTATCCGGCACCAGGCTCGTCAATTCATAAATATAGGCGGCTACAGACTGACTGGCATTAAAATATTTTCTGGTGATTCTTATTTTCTGGGCGGTATCTAAAACCTCTCCCGCTGATTCTTTCAACTCTGCAATACGGGAAATCAGCGTAGCAGTGCGCGCTTCAAACTGATTTATCCGAATTAATGCCCCGGCTCCTGCCAGAACAAAAATATAAATTACGCAAACACCGAAGATCAGCAACTGTTTGACCTTCTGCTGCATCTCCCTCTTTATCTGGGCCTCAGGAAGAGCAAGGCAAAGGTCTTCTTTCTTCCTGTAGGCACTAAAGCCCAACACGCCTGATAAAGAAATGCTCTTATAATCTTTAGCGTTGATATGTTTTAATTCCGGATATTTTATAATCTGTGGTTTTAAGTTTAAATCCTTTTCAAAGATACCCTGCAAAAAGCCTGCCTCTTCAGTGGCGCCGGTGACAAATACATGATTTAATTGAATATTGGGTAATTCACCGTTAAAAACAACCAAAGCCTGCTTTAACCCGGAGATAAAGTTTTTTCTGTCCTGCTCCTGCTTTAGCTGCCCTGAGCCCTGAGAGATCACAACGCTTGATCTCAGGTTCTGATTATGTACCAGCATAAAATCGCTAAAATTATGGTCGATATCTAAAAGCAAAAAATCCGAATGGAATAAAGATTTATCTTTTACGGTCTGATACAAGTGATTGATTGCCCCCTGCGAGCTGATCAGCATTGCATCGGGCAGAATATTACGGGTCATAAATGAATTAAATATATTGCGCAGGATCTCACGGTGGGCTATTGCCAGCAGGATCTGGCTGTTGCTGATTCCGTCAAAACCTAAGTTCTGATGGCTCCAGATAATCTCTTCTTTCGGATAAGGCACCTGCCTGACTACATGCAGGCCAAGCATAGACTGAATCTCTTCCTGATTACGGGAAGGCAGGTCCAGGCGGCGCAGGGTTATCTTGTTGCGGCTAAGCACCACTGTAACTTCCAGATTTTTACTCTGTTTTAACTCGTTGAAGACGGTGCTTATTGCATTTTTGATATTGATGAAGTCGAGCCCTTCCAGCGGTTCCACTATAATCTTGGTATTCTCGCCGTGTTTTTTTATCGCGGAAGGCCAGGTAACGACTGTCTTAAGCCATCCTTCGGAAAACTCTATAGTTACTTTCCTCTTCATCTAATCCGAATCCTTAGTTTAGGAAGCCACCAGTGTATTGATATTAAATATAGGCAAGAGTACTGCTATGACGATGCCGCCGATAATCAGGCCTAAGAATAAGATAATTCCCGGTTCAAGCAATGAGCTAATCACCTTTAAATCCGCGTCGATCTCCTGTTCATAAGACTCGGCGATATCCTCGAGGACGCTGTCCAGCCTGCCGCCCTCCTCTCCTACTTTGACCATCTGGATAAAGAAATCAGGGAAGATCTTATATTGCATCAGTGCGTGCGAGAAAGAATCACCGTCCTTGATCTTCTGTACAGCCTGATCCAGCTGCTTGATGTGCGCAGGATTACCTATTACCGGAGCGACAATCTTTAATGCCGACAAAAGCGTGACACCACTCTTTAATAAGAGTGCTGTGCTGGTAGAGAAATTAGCCACGGATTGTTTATAAACCAGGCGTTTAACTAAAGGCAGGCGATACTGAAGGCCAGAGATAATGCTGGTACCATCCTTCTTCTTCTTGCGTAGAATAATTGCAGCAAGAATTATAAAAAAAAACCCAACATACCAATACTGCTTAAGGTAATCAGCAGTAGTAAGCAGGATACGGGTCGGTAAAGGCAGGCTGCTCTGAAAATCATCAAAGATGCTCGCTAAACGCGGCAGGATAAAAGTCATCATTACAAAAATAGTTCCGATACCTACGACGACCATAAATATCGGATAAGCCAGCGCCTGCTTTATCTTCATCCGCAAACCTTCCAGACGCTCTAGATACGTCAAAACCTGTGCCAGGGCATCCTTTAACTGGCCGGAACTTTCTCCGGTGCGGATGATATTGATATAAAGCAGGGAAAAATACTGGGGATAGCGGCTCAGGCACTGGGAAAAAGACATACCGTCTTTTATATTCTTGATCATATCTTCAAGCAGGGCCTGCTCTGTGGTGTTAGTATTACCCTCCTTGACTAAACGCAGAGAGCTCAGCAATTCAACGCGAGATTTAGTAAGGTTATATAACTTCCGGGTGAAGAGGGTTATCTGTTTTAATCCCCATCTCCCGAATTTTTTAGCTCTAAACCCTGACCCCCCTCCCGGCTTACCGTCTTGAAACTCTTCGATAGAAACCGCGATCATCCCCTGGCGCTCAAGGTATCCGATCACCTGATCGACATTATCCGCCTCCATAGTTCCTTCGAATACGTCATTTAAGCTCTTCTTGGCTTTATATTTAAATCGCATCTGTTATTCCTCTATCTCTACAACCCTCATAATCTCTTCCTGCGAAGTCAGCCCCTCTTTAACCAACTGCATGCCTGTATCTTTCAGGGAACGCATCCCCTGTTTTTTGGCCTTTTCCTTGATTTCGCGCGAACTCCTGCGGTTGATAATCATCTCCCGTATTGCATCATCGACTATCAGCACTTCAAAAATCGGCCTTCTCCCCCTAAAACCTGTGTCAGTGCAATTATCGCATCCTTTACCTTTACATTGAAGGCATAAGAGCCGCACTAACCTTTGGGCAATTAATACATCAACGGAAGATGCAAGCAGGAACGGCTCAATCCCCATATCCAGAAGCCTGGCAATTGCTGAAGGCGCATCATTAGTATGCAGCGTAGAAAAAACTAAGTGCCCGGTTAAAGCAGAGCGGATTGCCAGATCAGCAGTCTCAGGGTCGCGGATCTCACCGACCATCATAATATCCGGGTCATGACGCAGGACACTGCGCAAAGCGCTGGCAAAGGTCAGGCCGACCTTAGGATTAACGTGTATCTGAGTAATGCCCTCTAGCGCATATTCTACCGGGTCTTCAATGCTGATAATTTTTACCTGCGGTTTATTTAATCTGCTCAAAGCAGCATAAAGAGTCGTAGTCTTTCCGCTGCCGGTCGGGCCGGTGATCATAATAATGCCGTGCGGTTTCTGGATAAGCTTCTCTAGTTTCTGCAGGCTGTCAGGATCAAGCCCGATCTTATCCAGATCCAACAAAACCTTGGTAGGCAGAATCCTGATTACGATATTTTCTCCGAAATAAGCGGGGATAATCGAGATTCTTAGATCAACCTCCTCGCCCCCCTGCAGGCGCACTTTTGCCCTGCCATCCTGCGGCAACCGATGCTCTACAACATCCAGATGCGACATGATCTTCACCCTTGAGACAATCGCCGGCTGAATATAAGAGATATCCTCCGGCACCTTCATCTCGCGCAATACTCCGTCGATACGATAACGTAGATGCACTTTATTCTGATAAAGCTCGATGTGGATATCCGTGGCCCGCATTTTTATCGCCTCGGATAGAATTTGATTGACGAGTTTAATCACCGAGGCTTCTTCCGCGCTCTTCTCGATATCCTCTATCCTCTCTTCTTTAGGTGAAAGGATGCTTTTGTCTTCTCTCTTATCGCTGATAATCTTATCAACCGTACCCGCTACTGCACCATAATATTTACTGATCGCCTGATCGATCTCTGCGCGCGTACTTAGTATCCTCTGCACGTGATAGCCCAGATTTAACTTTATGTCCTCTGCCAGCCAGACATCCATCGGGTTGCTGACGGCCACGGTCAACACTTTCTTCTCGAGTTTTATTGGCATAAAACCAAAGTGCTTCACCAACTTTACCGGCACTGCCTTGATTACCAAAGGAGTAATTTTTAATTCTTTTAAGTGCGGATAGAAAGGCAGGTTGAACTGTTCAGATAGAGCCTCAAACAACTGTGCTTCTTTTAAATACCCCTTATTAATTAGAACCATCCCCAGCATTTCTTCTGTATCCGGGGATTCCTTTAGTGCCTGATCAAGCTGTTCTTTGTTAATAACACCTTTCTTAATCAACAACTCTCCTATCATTCTTACCGCCATATTATTGCTCCTTTATTGGCCCAATCATATATAATCGGGAATCATCAACATCATCTAACTCTCCGTTCATTATCCTCTCACAGCCATTAAGCGTATCTTCTATGGAAACATATACGCCTTGTCTTCCGGTATAGGCCTCGGCAGCAAAAAAAGGCTGAGAGAGAAAATTCTGTAGTTTGTGAGCCCGCTCAAAGATTATCCTCTCTCCTGAAGAAAGTTCCTGTTTACCGATAATCGCCACGATCCTCTCTAATTCTTCGTAACGCCTAAAATGCCGCAATACTTCCTGTGAGATTTCAAAATGCCTTCTACCTACTACTCCAGGATTCAACGAACTGGAGGACGATTGCAACGGATCGATCGCCGGATAAAGCCCCCTCTGCACTAAACCGCGGGAGAGAACCAAAAGGCTGTCCAAATGAGCAAAAATAGCGACTACAGCAGGATCAGTAAGATCGTCGGCAGGAACATAGACTGCCTCGATAGAAGTGATGCTCGCACTGCCCTTAGAACGTATACGTTCATGTATCTGGCTCATCTCGCTATTCAAGGTAGATTGATACCCTCCTTCGGAAAGAATCCTACCCAGGAGGGTTGAGAGTTCGCTTCCGGCTTGTGCAAAACGGAAAATATTATCAATAAAAAACAACACGTCCTTTCTTTGTTCGATAAGTAATTCGGATAAAGCCACTGCAGTATTTGCGGTTTCAAAACGCGCTCCGGGAAATTCATTCATCTGCCCGAATATGAGGATTGAATTTTTAAGTATATCCGCCCGCGAGAATTCATGATAAAGCTCATTACCTTCACGTATACGCTCACCCACGCCCGCAAAGACACAGATACCGCTTTGATAGCTAATGATATTATGAATAATCTCAAGGATTAAGATTGTTTTGCCTAACGCTGCGCCGCCGAGCAGCCCGGTCTTAGAGCCTTTAATTAAGGGGAATAAAAGATCTAACATCTTAATCCCCGTAGGTATTAGTTCGTATTTGATTTCGATATCCTGATGTACCCTGAGCTCAGAAGCAGCAATATAACGGTATACAGGCACTGCCTCGCTTAAGTCAAACTCCCCTTTACCATCTATAGGCTTTGCTAAGGAATTTAAAACCCTGCCGTAAAGCTGTTTGATATCACCGGGAATTAACAGGCCTTTTTCTTCTACTTTGACCTCCATATTGCGGCCTACGCCATAAGTAAAGCTTAAGGCGATACAGCGGCAAATGTTATTCTCGCGATGCTCAACGATCTTGATTATAACTTCCTGCTTATTTAATAATATAATTTTAAGAAGGCTATTTAAACCGGGGAGGACGACTTCCAAAGGGAATTGTACGTCTATAACTGCGCCATATACTGCGATTACCTTACCTAATTTACTAGTCGCCATCTTTGCTTGTTTCTTAGTGCAAACCGGTTAATCTCGACGCACAAATCTCGCGAATTGATGTATCAGAAAGGCCATGCAGGTATTTAAAATACTCCAATTCTAACCTCTTATTCAGGCGCTTTAACTCCTGAAGGCTGGACTCAAGGTGCATAATCCGCGCGGCATACTCTGCGAGCCTACTTGACCATAATATCTGATGAAAGCGAAAACCCAGCCATAACTGAACCCAAGTCCTGATCACCGAATCAAGATCCGGTTCGATGAGAAATTCTTTTGGCGGCTCCATAACCGCTTTACTTTCAGGCAAAGGGAGCAAAACCTCAGACTCAACCTGCTGATAGCCTATGTTAATAAACCGGGCATAAACCATATTCACCCTGCCTATCTCTTTTTTTATGAATCTTCTAAACACCACATTTCTGAGATTCTCTATTTGCTCGGGCTCCAGCTTATCAGAAGGTAAAGGGTGGGTAGAAAAAGGAACCTTGAGATCCTCCAGATACTCCGCTCCCTGCTGGCCTAATACCAGTATCTCATCTTTACTTTGCCTTACCTCCATCAGCTTATTAACCAGTAAAAAATTCAGATCTCCGAGGAAGCCTTCATTAGAACTAATCATTATGAATACGGTCGGCAGGCTTTCATCGGCATTTAAAAACATATGTTTTAGCTGCATGCTAGAGATTATCTGATGTACTGCTTCAAGAGGATTGGAAAATTCAGTTAAAGGCCCGCCGCCGGAGCGAAATTGACTAAATTGCAACGTAGCTGCCATCTTCATCACTTCAATAAGGCCGCCTAAATCCTTATTGAATTGCAGATTATCCTTTAATTTTGCAATTGGGATCATGTTTTAAGATATGCCGATACTCTGGAAATAGTTTCTGTAGGCCTGGTCTAACTCTGTTTTTACTTCATCGGTTAGCTCGCCGGTCCGTTCGATTTCTTCTGCAAGGGTAGGGTTACGGTCTAATATAAACTTATAAATTTCGTTCTTAAACTTTTTTAGCTGCTGCTGGCTAACCACCTCCAGAATCTTACGCTCAAATGCATAAAAAAGAAGCAACTCTTCCACCAAAGAAAGAGGAGCGCTATTCTCCTGAATCAAGAGTTCGTAAAGGGCTTTACCTCTCTGCAGCTGCTGGGTTGCCTCGGCAGAAAGCTTTGTACGAAGACGCGTAAGCCGTAATAATGACCTGTATCTTACATACTCATAACGCAACCCCTTACTGATATCGCGGATTGCCGGACACTGAACCCTGCTTCCGATACGGGAAACTGAAAGCTCCAAGTCGATCGCCGGCTTAAACCCTTCCTGGAATAAACCTGTATTCATATAGATCTGTCCGTCAGTTATAGAGACTAAATTCGAAGGTATGTAGCCGGTAATATCCCCCTGGAGAGTTTCACAAATCGGTAAAAAGGTCATTGATCCTCCGCCGAACTCCTTCTTCAATCTCCCGGCACGCTCCATAAGCTGTGAGTGTAAGAAGAAGATATCCCCCGGATAGGCTTCTCTTCCCGGTGCGCGCTCCATTAAAAGCGACATCTGACGGTAAGACCAGGCCTGCTTAGTCAGATCATCAAACACAACTAACACGTCCTTCCCTTTGTACATAAAATACTCGCCTAAAGCTGCGGCGGTATATGGAGCAAGATACTGCTCAGCGCTCGATGCGCCGGCGGAGGCGCAGACGAACAAGGTATATTCCATAGCGCCTTGCTGGCTTAAGAGATGTATTGTCTTCTGAAGAGCACCGTGATTGCCGCCGATCCAACAGTAAATACAGATTACGTCTCTGCCTTTTTGATTAATAATCGTATCCAGAGCGATAGTTGACTTTCCGATCTGACGGTCACCTAATATCAATTCGCGCTGGCCCTTACCCAATGGAATAATTAAATCAAGAATTTTGATTCCAGTGGATAGTGGTTGATCTATGGGCTCCCGCTTCATTACGCCCTCTGCTTCACGGAATACCGGAAACTCATCCGAAGCCTCCACCAACTCCTTTCCGTCCAATGGCCGAGCAATGCAATTCACTACTCTGCCGATAAAATTATCGCCTACCGGAACAAATAAAGGCTTACCGACGCTTGAGACTGTCTCGCCGATTCTGATATCATATTCATTGCCAAAAACAATCGCAAAGACCCATTCAGGATTAAACTCCACCACCATACCCTTAGCACCACTCGGAAATTCAATCTCCTGGCCGAAAAGACAGCTGGGGAATCCCTTGATCTTGATAATCCCCTGCCTGACCTCTTCAACCAGGCCGATTTCTCTGATGTCTAAGGTAGCTATATTTTTATCTTGCATATTAAGAAGGCCTTAAAACCTTGTAGAATCTATTTCTCAGCGTTCCGTCGATTACCAAACCGCCCATCTCTATAATCAGGCCGCTGATCAGCTCCTCATCAACCTTTTCATCCATGGTGATGATGTGCCCTATTTTATCCTGCAGGACTTTCTTCAGGCTATTACGCTGATCAGCCTGAAGAGGAAAACACGAAATAACCTTAGCTTTATCGGCTGTTACGGTAAATCTTTCTTTAGGAAGTTTTTCTATCTCTTCAATTATATCAGCAAGAAATTGATGCTGTAAATCCTCTTTATTTTTTGCGGTAAAGACTGTTTTAATCATATTAATCGCAAGATCCAAGCTCTTCTTCTCCATCTCCTTGAAAAGCTTCTCTTTCAGTTCCTTTACATCAAGCTCTCCCTGTGAAATTATTCTCTCTGCGCCAGCCTTTGCATCCTGCTCCATTTTAGAGCGGAATTTCATTGCTTCCTTCTTCGCAGATTCCAACAAAGCAGCGGCCTCCTCTTTTCCTCTCTCGACTTCCGCCTTTCTCTCTTCCTGGGCACGCTTCAATTCATCCTTGAGTTGAGCCTCTTTGACTAAATTCTCCTCATGCAAAGCGTCCAGCCTCTTTACGGCAACGTTGAGATGCCGTGAAAACATATAACGCAATAGAAATATCAACCCGGCAAATGTAAGTATTTGGATTATGATTAATTTTATCAGCATTTTATTTCATGAATAATGTGTAGATTATTAATAACGCCAATACTGCTATTGCCTCTGCAAATATAAAAGCAAGGATCATCGCTATGAATATCTTAGGCGATGCCGAAGGATTACGCGCTACAGACTTAACCGCAGAATATCCTATGATCGCAATCACCGCGGCCGGGCCTGCGGTGCTTAAGAACATCGTTAGAATCAAGACGAAATTCTGCATCTATTAAGGCTTACCTTCTCTGCTCTCTATAAGGATCTTCAGGGTGTTGCTCTGCATAAAGGCTATCCCGTCTTTTATAGAGGTATGAAAATTCGGTTTAGATAGCCTAATCTCCCCATTTTTTAACCTCACTAAAAAAGCCTGGTGAAAATCTAAAACGCACATCTCTCCTTCCGGAGTCGGTAAACTTACACTCTTTACATTCCCCTCCCAAATCAACTTCCTGGTCTTTAATATACTTACCTGCATATTTATCCTTTAAGCCAGACAGCACTTATTCTTTCCGCTATTCTTTGCTTTATACAAAGCTGCGTCTGCTTTCTCAATCAAGCTGGATACATCTTCGGCATCATCAGGATATGTAGCAATGCCAATGCTTAACGTCGTCGGTAGATAAATACTGGCCTGTTTGCATAAACGCTCTGCTGCAACATGGGCATTCTTCTTATCTGTCTGCGGGAGCATCACGATAAACTCTTCCCCTCCGTAGCGGCAGATGACATCCATTTCACGCATCGAGCTCTTAAGCAGTTTGGCTAATTTACGCAACAACTCATCCCCTGCGGGATGGCCCTGGGTATCATTATAATTTTTAAAATTATCGATGTCAATCATTAATACCGTCATGTTAGACATAAAACGCTTTAAACGGGCAAACTCCTGTCCGATTGACTCTGAAAAATAACGGCGGTTGTATAAACCTGTAAGTCCATCTTTTACAGCCAGTTGCGCATAATGTTCTTTTTCTCTGTCTGATGAGGTCATAAAATACCTCTCCACTGCAAACTGCGTCACTATCCTGATCTCTGAAGTATGGAAGGGCTTAGTAATATAAGCATAGGCGCCTGCTTCCATTGCCTCTATTGCGGAGTTGATAAACGTATAGTAAGTGATGATGATCACATTTGTGTAAGGGCTGATCTTATGCACGGCTTCGGTCATCTGCGTACCATTCATCTTACCGCGCATCTCTGTAATCACTGCGGCAAATTCATTACCCCTTAACGTTTCCAGCGCTTTCTTATGGTCATTGACCAGCCAAACACGATATCCCACTTCCTTAAGGGTCTTCTCCAGAATCGGAACCGAATCCGGGCTATCTTCCACCACAAGGATATTAACTTCCTGCATTGTCTCTCCTTTTAAACATTTATTATACCTCTATTTCCCACTAATTCAATATAGTTTTTATTAAATTTAATATTAGTTTTTTCTCTTGCATCTTTGGTTTATTGTTAGTAAAATAGGTTGGAAAAGGTTGGTTTTTTAAATAAAGGAGGAGAAAATGCAGAAACCAGTAATAATAGCGTTGCTTACAGCAGTGGCTCTGATTGTAGCTTTTTTGATCCCTGGCATGACGTTGTTTCTACAGTTGTCATATATGGTAATTCTTATGGTTATATTTATATCTATCCTAATGAAGGTACTAGCAATATTAACTGAAATTGCTGAAAAGTGTGACAAAAAATAATCTTAGGCTGTAATTCCTCCGTCGATATTTAATGCCTGGCCGGTAATATATTCTGCTGCATCTGAAGCTAAATAGGTTACTAATTTCGCGACTTCTTCTGCTCTTCCAACTCGGCCCATCGGAACCATATTGAGTATTTCCTTTTTAATCTTATCTGGTATCCTAGTCAGCATATCCGTTTCGATAAATCCCGGAGCAACAGCATTAACATTAATCCCTGACTTCGCAACTTCTTTAGCCAAAGATTTGGTGAATCCGATAATCCCGGCCTTAGAGGCAGCATAGTTAGTCTGCCCCGGTAACCCCACCATTGCTGCTACAGACGAAATATTTACGATTGAGCCGCTTTTCTGTTTCATAAAGGTAAAAATTGCCGCGCGGGTTACATTAAAAACCCCGTTTAGATTTGTGTTTATAGTATTATCCCAATCATCCTTTGACATAAACATAAGCAGGCTATCTTTATTGATACCGGCATTATTAACCAAGATGTCCAGTCCCCCAAATTTCTCTTTCACCTTCTCAATCGCTTTCTTCGCCTGCTCAAAATCAGTAATATCTAGCTGCAAGAGCAGAACTTTCTTGCCATTGAGCTCCTTTAGTAACTTTCGCGCTGAAGCAAAATCCTTTCTATAAGTAAAGGCAACCTGCACACCCTCTTTGACAAATTCCTTAACAATCGCCGCCCCTATGCCTTTGTTTCCCCCCGTGACCAAAGCAATCTTATTTTTTAATTTCATCCTAATCGGCTACCTTCTTTAATATTATACAAGAATTATTTCCGTCTAAACCGAATGAATTTACCATAGCAGCTTTTATCTTCCTTTTAATTGTACAATTAGAGATTATCATATCCTTAAACTTATCATTGCTGTTTTTAAAATTTACCGTGGGAGGTACCAAGCCCTTAGATAGAGCTAAACTGGTTGATGCAATCTGCATAGCACAAACGGCGCCAAGACTTTCGCCTACGGAAAATTTTATGGAACTTACAACTGGCATCTTGGATCCGGAAAATATCTCTCTGATTGCTTCGAGCTCCTCTGTATCCTTCTTACTCCCGTTGCTATTTGCACAAATATAATCTATATCGCCTGGTTTTAAATCCGCGTCCTCTAAAGCTAAGCGCATAGATCTGACAACCATCTCCTTACTATCCCCGAATGTAAAACCATAGCCAATGACTTCTGAAAGAATATTGGCCATCTTTCTATCAACGTAATGAAGATCTTCTAGAACTAGCACGCAAGCTCCTTCGCCAAAAATTATCCCCTTATTATTTGTATCAAATAGCCTATAAGATTTATTGATATTTTGATTTCTGCCTTTTCTTAACCACCCTAGCTTATAAAAAACCGTATAAGCCTCTATACTTAAGTTTTCTACACCTCCAGTTAGAATACGTTTAATTTTATATTTATTTATAATATTCCTGGCATAACCAATGGCATCTAATCCTGAAACAAAACCTCTGGCCACAGTGGCGTTTGGGCCTGCCAATCCATATCGTATGCTCATTTTACTTGCTGCGGAATTTGCTAACGTTCCGGGAAAATCCATAGGGTTTACGTAATTGGGCCCTTTGGTCAAAATCGTTGTATAAAAACGAATGTTATTTTCAATATGCGCCCAGTCAGTACCAATTACTACCCCTATATCAGTATGATATTTTTTCTCAAATTTGAATTTAATGTCTTCTAAAGCAAGCTTTGCTGCTATTAACAAAAATCTAGTGCTCCTATCCAGATATCTCAAGCCTTTCTCTCCCAGATAACTTGAGAAATCTAAATCTGCGACCTCGCCAACTAAACTATAAGCTTTATCAAAAGTTTTAAAAATGGAAACCGGCTTAACTCCCGACACGCCATTTAATATATTCTGCCAGAATTGTTTTTTACCTATGCCTAT
>JBDRLC010000042.1:0-64809 GCA_043813305.1 Candidatus Omnitrophota bacterium
AGAAACATCCTCTAAGCGATCAGGAAATCGCTGATATTTTAGCTAAGGACAAAAATCTAAAGATCTCCAGGCGTACAGTGGCTAAATACAGGGAAGAATTAAAGATACTTTCTTCGAGTTTCAGGCGGGAAAGATAATCACTCCTTTAAAACCGTAGTTGTCAAATCAATCAAGCTATTCATCACACTGATATTATTGGGATTGAATCTTACGGATGAATCACGCGAAGTGCCCAGATTCATCACGCCGATTACCTGATTTTTTAATTTCAACGGCAAAATCATTGAAGAAGCGATATGCGGCCGGTTCAGATATGTTTTTATCCGGTTATCCTGTGAATTATCATCGATTAAAAAAGGCTCTCCCTCTCTAGCAGCTACACCACAGATTCCCTGCCCTAATTTAACCCTTGCACTATTAACTACTTTGCTATCAAGCCCTCTGGATGCCTTGATACTTAAGGTCTCCCTGTTCCTATCGAGAAACATCACTGAGCCGATATCTGCGCTGGTGACTTCAAATGCCACATCTAATAATACATCAAGGATCCTCTTTAAGTCAGGCGAATCAGGCGCTATCCCTGCTTCTTTCTCTATAGTATAAGTACCCACATCACGGATTAATTCCAGCATCGACTGAATCCCGTGGAAGGAAACAACCTTTATCTCTAAGATTGCACTCCAAAGTGTTTCGAGAGTAATGCCTAACTCCTCCGCTAACCCCTGATACTCCTCCCTGCTCTTCCTTTTTACCAAAACTACCGGGCCGGCTATAACATATCCCCAATTTTTATTCTCCAAAGTATTCAAAGGAGCAGCAAAATTAGTAAATCCTACATTCTCACAGACAAAGCTGAGATTCTTATCAACCACGCCTTCGCCCCCTAAGAAAGTAGGCAGACAAGAGTCACAGATCTTATTCTTCAAGGCAGATGGCTTGATTAAGTTACGGCATAACCTAGGTTCCCTGCTTGGTTCTGTCAACGGCTGACACTGAGTATCAACTGTTCGTAGGCTCACCCCGGTTATCGCAGAGAAGCTATCTTGAATCTCCTGCCATTTATCCAGGTTAAATGAATTACGGCTTTTTCGCATCGGTTTTTTTATTTTTTAATAACCCGTATTTTTGCATCTTCTTATAAAGCGTAGTACGGTTTATACCCAGAATCTTGGCAGCTTCGTTTCTGCTCCAATTCACCGAATTTAGCGCCTTTAGAATCAGGCCTTTCTCCGGGCTCTCTAAAGCATCCTTTAATCTCAATTCACCGTCAGCATTCAATATCTTCTGATCTGATGGCATACTGCTTAAGAATTCCGGAAGATCCTCGGGGACTATGGAAGAACCTTTACTCAGAATTATCGCCCTCTCGATCACGTTTTCAAGCTCCCTGATATTACCCGGCCAGTTATAATTCATCAATATCGTGATTGCTTCTTTGGAAATAGAAGTTATTTTCTTTTTAAGGTGTTGAGTATGCCTTTTAATAAAATTATCCACCAATAAAGGTATGTCCCCCTTACGTTCCCTTAACGGAGGCAATTCAATCGCTATAATATTCAAACGATAATAGAGGTCAGTGCGGAATTTTCCCTTCTTGATCAACTCCTGGAGGTCCTGGTTAGTGGCAGCAATCACCCTAACATCCACCTTCATAGTTTTGGTGTCTCCAACCCGCTCAAACTCCCCCTCCTGCAGCACTCTTAACAACTTCACCTGCAAGGCCGGGCTGAATGCATCGATTTCATCGAGAAAGATCGAACCACCGTCTGCCAGCTCAAAGCGGCCGATATTATCCCTTATTGCACCGGTGAAAGCGCCTTTGGCATGGCCGAAGAGTTCGCTCTCAAGTAGCGTCTCAGTAAGCGCTCCACAGCTGACCTCGACAAACGGCTTACCCCTCTCCTGCTCATTGTAGTGATGCACTGCCTCTGCAATCAGGCGTTTGCCTGTACCGCTTTCCCCGTGAATCAAAACAGTCGCCCGGGTAGCGGTAATTGCATCGATCAGATTATAAATCTTTTGCATCTTTTCGTCTTTTCCGACTATATTATAGAAACGTATCCTCTCTTTATTGGAAAGCTGCTCTTTAAGTTTAATGTTCTCCTTAGTCAGTTGACGCTCTTTAATTATCCTCTCAATCATTATCTTTATCTCACTATCAACAACAGGCTTGGTGATATAGTCATAAGCCCCTTCCTTCATTGCCTGCACCGCGCTTTTGATGCTGGCGTAGCCGGTGATGAATATTACCGGTGTACCGGGGGAAGCTTTCTTCACTGCCTTTAACAGCTGTACCCCGTTAATCTTCGGCATCTTGATATCGGATATGATCACATCTGCTTCATATGTCTTAAGCAACTCCAAGACCTCCTCCCCGTCCTTAGCTGCACTGACCGCATAGCCGGAGAGCGTCAGCAGTTCGCTTAAGGAGCGCCTTACCAGGGGATCATCATCTACCACTAATATATGCTTTCCGTTATATCGAGAGTTAGCCATTTTCCAGGTGCCTTACCGGGATCAGGATGCTGAACTTGCTGCCTGCCCCGCTTGAACTTTTCACTTCTATCCTTCCCTCGTATTTATTCACGATCTCGCGGCACATCGACAACCCCAAACCCGTACCCTCATTTACATCTTTGGTGGTAAAGAAGGGTTCGAAGATATGGTTCATAATATCCTCCGGGATCCCGGGACCGCTGTCCTTAAAATCTAACCTCAGATTCAGGTTGTCCATATCCGTAGTGATCTCTAATTCCCCTCCAGTGGGCATAGCGTCTAATGCGTTTTTGATGACGTTCAACACTACGTGCTGGAGACCCAAATCTAATACCTTCGGTATGCTTTCTTTATATTTCTTGGTGATCCTTACATTTTCTTTTAATTTGCCGTTTAAGATGTCTATAGACTCTTCGATCAGGCGTTCTATCTCAACGTAGCGCTTGAAGTTAAAACCGTTGGAGTTGACCTGATGAGAAAACTCAAGCAGCGAATGGGTAATATTTCCTATACGGTTAAGCCCCTTCTTCACCTCCGTCAAATACTCCCGGGCAATGGACTTATTCTCTATATGCCCAAGCAGGATGTTGGTGTAACGGATTATCCCGTCAAGCGGGTTATTGATCTCATGCACTATACCTGCGGCGAGCTTACCCACCGAGGCATATTTCTCCAGGGCCGTATTCTCCCGGTTAAGGCTCTCCTTTTCATCGCTTAGCTGTGACGAACGTAAGAGGTGCTCAACGACGGTTGAGGCATAGCGGGCTAGGACACTGGCAAACTCCAGGTCCTTGTGATCAAAGGGCTCCCCGGTCTTTTTATCGGTAATGTTAATCAGGCCGATAATCCCTTTGTGGTTGATTAGCGGGATAGAGATAAAGGATTTTGTGTTATAGTGACTGAAGCCGTTCCCTTTGAAGCGCTGATCTCTATCTATATTATCCACCATCACCGGGACCTGCTCTTGCGCGATCTTACCGGATATACCATCACCGATCTTCCTCCTCAGCCCCTCCAGCCGTATCTTCTGGGAGTTATAAAATGAGTCTAAAACTAACTCATTATTTTTAGCATCAAAGATAAATAAGGAACCGCAATCCGCGTTTACTGCCGACATTATCTGCTTGAGCGTATCGTTTAAAAAGCCCCCCAATACATCGCCGGTGTAGTCGACCTTGATCGTATCCTTCATTTCTAGTCCGTCTCCTTTAGTAAGTCCGCGGCTGTCTTGGTTAATTTACTCTTTGGGTACTTCTCTATCAACTCCTCCAATACTACCCTGGATCTTTCGCTGTCCCCCAAATTATTCCGATAGATCATCGCCACCTGAAAGAGGATGCTATCCAGATTTTCCTGATCTTTATATTTCGTTTTGATTATATTCAGGCTCTCGATAGCCTTATCCCACTCCTCTAAGGCATAATAGCACCTGGCTGTCATATTATAAGCACTCAAGCCGGCAAGGGAATTCTCGTGTTTTTGGGCTAATCTATCGTAATGCTCAATCGCTTCCCTGTAAGCAGAGATCATTCTCTCCGGTTGATGATTGATCTTATAGTACTGCGCAATATAAAAAGGGATGGCAAATCCTCTGGTAGTTAACGGGTACCTCTTCATTATGTCTCTATAGATCCGCAGCGCAGAACTCCAGTTATCCTCAAGCTCATAGGAGCTGCCTAATAAAAAGAGTGCTTCTGTAGATATTGCATCTGAGTCGCTATAACTATCGGCTATTTCTTTTAGTCTCTCTCTTCCTTTGTCGTAATGTTTTTTTACCAGATAAAGTCGGGCAATACTGAACTTGGCATCAATGGATAGATTATTATCAGGATATTTGGCGATAAAGTTATCCAGCAATTGCACAACTCGATTTAATTCAAAGGGCGGGGAACTATGGGGGTTTTTAAATATGTTTTGCACCTCTTTCTTAATCTTCCAATACTCTCTCTCTAAAGCATACTGGTCATCTACACATCCAAAGAGGAGAAAGATACAAAAGAAAGGCGCAATTATTTTAGCTAACTTCTTCATTATTTTTTTGTTTTGGATAAATAAAAAAAAGTTGTCGAGATAATCACCAGCGGGTCAATCACTAAAGAACTAACCACGATCCCCAGTGATGTAACCAATAGGATAGACTCCGGTGAAAAATTATTAATCAAATAGGAGGTCTTGAATTGCAAGAGTAATATCGGCAGATAAGCGAACATCGGCAGACCAACCAAGATTAAACTTTGCATAAACCACCTTTTAAATAAAATTACTCCTCTGAAGAGTGATGTAATAAAATTCTTCCTTTCGATGATTAATACGGGTATCGAATAAATAAAAAGCGCCTGTATCAAAATTGCACAGGCGAAATTGGTCAACAACAATAATGGCCCAAACCAGAGGCGACCACCTAAGAATAAAAGCCTTTCGTGGCCGGCCAGAAAATACTTTGTCAGAAGGAAAACGATAAATTTTGTGGAAAAACGGAATAAAGCCAGAACAAGGAAAGTAATCAAGATTAAAGGAATATACCTTTTTACCGCAGTAAAAAGACCCTGTCTTAAACCCGGCTTCCTCTTATCAAAAATATTAAGCACTAAAGCCACAACTAATCCCGTGATCAAAGAACCGATGATTACCGCCAGGCCGAATTGTGCTATAGAGAATAGTTTGGGTAATAAAATAAAATTAGTAGGATAATGTAGGAACCTCTCCCCCCAGAATGTCCTGATCGGTGGAGCAAGTATCTTATTAAAGGGATCTCTGGGAGCAATATAGATGATAACTAAAGCTATGGCTTGCAGGAGTGCATAAAGCAAGAATGGAAAGAATATAAAAGGATACTTCCTTATAGCAGTTATCGTTTTTTCGTAGATCTTTATTAATTGGTTCATTCGGAGAGGTCTTTGTTGATAAATTTAAACATATAGAAGAAAAGTGTTAAAAGTATAACATTCAGAGGGAATTTTGTCAAGGTTAAAAGACTTTTATTTTCAAGATGTTATGACATTTACATTTTTGAAATTCTGGATGTTTCCTGTTCCAAATTTTCATCAGGCAGAAAACGCTTTCAAAATCAACGGGTTAACAAAAAAAGGAATGCATAAGTAATTATGCATTCCTTAATATATAATCTTAGACTGACTACTCGATAAGTTTACTTACTTTCTCTTCTTCAGACGGAACAATCCAAATATACCGAGTCCCAGGCCTAGCAAGGAGATAGTCGCTGGTTCGGGTATGGGAGCCTGTGTAGCCTCAATTGAAACATTATCTATATAACCAACCATAAATTGGCCAAGGTCTCCTCCAACAAGAATAGTATTAGGTAAAACGAACCCAAATGCAAGACTCCCCGGAGATAGACCACTTACCGGATAAGTCTGACTAAAATTCGACCAACCTAATTCTGTTGGGTTACCTTGATTATCCCAGAGATCATTAATCGGAACAGATAGTATTTCCTGAGTATCCAGAAATCCCACGAGTCGATCATTGCCGAAATCAATACGCCGAGTCACATCCGCGGCTTTTAGATTATAGTCAAAGGATACAGCAATACTGTCATAGGCAGAAGGATTAACGAATTGACCAAAAGCAGAGTCTAAAATCCCACCAGGACTCATCACTGCCATTAAGTTTCCCTCTGTAGGCGTAACAGACCACCAGTTATTGAGTGCCACAACATTAATGGTATTGATCCAGCCGGCTAAACCGCTCTCAAATCCCCCGTTTGTAAGTAGCTGGACAGCAGAAGCATTCCCCACGCAAATAACCAGCAAGCATATTGCTGTTAGCGCTAAAACTCTTTTTATTCTTCACCTCCATTTTTTTATTTCCGCGGCTTTCCAAATAAAAAGGACAGAAACCTACCTAAATAGGTTTCTGTCCTAATATTTGGCAAGATTGTTATCTTAACCATGCATACTTACAGGACACAAAGGGTTTATTTTTAGTTAACTTTATTTCTTCTTTCTTAGCCTAAATAACCCTAGGATGCCCATTCCTAATCCTAGCAAAGATAATGTAGCTGGTTCAGGTGTTGAATTTACATTCAGTTTAGCAACTGCAAAATCCGAGAGATTCGTAGCCTCATCCACCTGGAATACTATCTTATCCAAGTGAAGATTGGGGCTCGTGGATACCAAGCCGTTTCCAGATCCTAAAGGCATCACACCAACCAAAGTAGCATTACCGACATTAGTAGCTCCTAGCCAGTAATGTAGATTAGCTACCTCCTGATCCCCCCTCTCAGGAAAATACAGTGAACGTATCTCTACGTAGTCTATAAACCGGGGGTTGGCAAAAGTGATCTCAATACGTTCCTGAGCTCTCCCTGGCCTATAATCCACCTCATCATCCTCTCCACCAGTTACACCCAATCCTCTGGTTGCGCGATGAGTCAGATTACGTAGGCTGTCACCGAGGTAAGCGGTAACTGTCCCTAATCCCTCCAAGATCGTAAATGAGGAGTAAGAAAGGGTTGTGGTTGCATCTGAGTTTGACCAACCTGAGGTAGTGTCAGCGCCTGAGAAAGGATCAACGAAACTCACCAGGGCTGCGTTTGCTAAACCTGATGCACCTAAGACGAATATTCCCACCAGACCAACAATCAGTAACTTTTTCAATTAAGGTTCACCCCCCTTAAAGTTCTTATCTTTTTTTTCTAAATTTTGCGGCTGCAAGTCCGGCTAAACCTATACCCAATAATGCTAAGGTAGTAGGTTCTGGATTGACAAGAGGTGCGCCTGATGCGCCTGTCGTTGTAGCACCATAGCTGGAAGAACTGGAAGAAAAACCAGAGACACTCGAGCCTCCCCCTCCGCTTCCGGAACAACCTGCAATTAAAATCATTCCCAATAAAATAAAAACGGCCTTACGCATTATCTTGCTCCTTTTCCTGTTAGAATGACGATAAAGGTTTGCGCGATTATTCTTAAGTCCACCCATAAACAAAGTTTTCTAATATAGAGCAGATCGTATTTAATCTTCTTCTTCACATCCTGAATTGACTCATCGTATTTATGCCAGACCTGTGCCAGTCCGGTAATGCCGGGCTTAACTTTCAGGCGCTTCTCATAATCTACAATCATCTTCTTCAAGTCCCTGACTAATTCAGGCCTCTCCGGACGCGGGCCGACAATACTCATCTCCCCTTTTAAGACATTGATTAACTGGGGTATTTCATCAACGTGGGTTTTTCTTAAGATCTTCCCGACACTAGTTACTCGAGGATCATTAGCCTTTGCCCAAACTGCACCGGTTTTATCTTCGGCATCAACTCTCATTGTTCTGAATTTGTAGATTTTAAAGATTTCTCCGTACTTACCTAATCTATTCTGTAGATAAATCACCGGCCCCTTGGAGGTAAACTTTATTAAGAGGGATGCCAGCATAATCAATGGGGCTGTCAGGATCAAACCGAATATTGCCAGAAGAATATCCATTAGGCGTTTAAGTCTCTGATAACTTTTTCTGACGAAGGTAGCAATGAAACTAGCGATTCCACCCAAAAACAAGACGAAGGTACTTGGCTCCGGAGCGCGACCTGTCCTTTGGGAATTCAGATTCTCTGAGTTGACCTCCGTTTGAATAGGCTGTTGGGAAATTACCTGCTGGCTATAATCCGCAGAATTATCAAACAAAGTAAAGCCAAAGGTCAAAGCGTCTCTACAATAGGGCTCAATCATAACCACTGCCGCGAAAAGCACCAGCACTAAACATGCCCGCTTAATTAAAGTACCATTAAATGCTTTGCTAAACTCTTTGGTAAATGCTTCCTTTATTTTCATACTAACAATGTAATTAGCATATTTCATGCCAATTTTGCTTTTTTCCGGAAAAATTTTTTAATTTTTTGATTATGTAACTCTATGATGCACAAATGGTTATAAAGGGAAGGAAAATGCTTTCTTTCGAGATGCCTATATACATAAATGATTTAAATATAAATGTTCCTAAAAGTAGACAAAAATAAGGGTTATTTGAGTAAATTATATAACTCGTTTATTACGAAGTGGTTACGATATAGAAATAAAACAACATCAAATATTGATCCACCTCATCTCAATCAGGCCATTCTTAAAGCAGGATGCTTCAACTGTTTTGGCGAGTTTCTGCATCTCTTTTGCAGAAAAGCTGGCAAGGTCTTTAATGTTGTACATCACGATCTCTTTGATCGAGGCGTAATTGGTTAAATCCTGCAGAAGGTTGGGGCTGTAGTTCTTCAAGGTAGCGGAATTGAATAGTACTAGATCAGGATTAAAAAAGTTTAGTTTCTCTGATATCTCCTCTTGATTTTGTGCTGATTCTAACCTGTACTCTTCCCCCTTTGCGGCCAGGCTGCGAAAATGGCCGCTTAAGAATTTGTAGATATCGGGTGACTGATCGATCACCAATAGCTTTGCCTTGATCGTCAAAACCCGAGCCTTGATCCCCTCCTTCTTCCTTAAATCAACTACAGAGCTCTCCTTTGGCGTGATTACCTCTTTAAGCTTGTCATTCAACTCCTTCAGCTTAACCGGCTTGATAAATACTCCTTCGATCCAATCCTGTTCAATCAAATCCTGAGGATTCTCGAGGTAGCCCGATAAGAGAATGATCTTGATCGAGGGATATTTATCCTTGATGATTTTGGCGATCTCCGTACCCGGGATATCGGGTAATTTAATGTCCAGCAAAACAGAATCTATCTTATCCTTGGCAATGATATCCAGCGCCTCTTTTCCGTCAAAGGCCCCGAGGACAGAGTAACCTTTAAGAGAAAAAAATGACTCCAGGGTACTCACGGTATCAGGCTCATCATCAACGATCAACAATCTGGGTTTTTCGATGTTTGTATTCATCATAAAATTATTCTACCAGCTTTAATTCAAATAGTAAACTAAATTTTTTATCTCGCCTTTTCTTTTTATCCGGACGGTGAATTCCTTTTGATTACGCAGCTTATCGTAGATTTCCAGAGGTCTTTTGATTGAGTCTAGTTTTAGATCATTCACGCTCAACACGATATCACCTTCTTCTATTCCCACCTTCTCCGCTAGCGGCTGATTATTTATCTTAGCAATTTTGAACCCTTTAATCCTGCCACCTTCAAAGTGAGGAACTCCTACTGCCTGTTTTAGTGCAGTGTTTAGATCAGGAATCTGCGCAACCATGGCCTCGCGTTTAATAATTTTTTTAGTATCGGAAACATCCACTACTGGCTGATTGATACTCCCCAGGGGGAAAGCGACTTCAAGAACTTTGCCTTCTTTTAATATTTGGATAGCCGCTCTCTTTATTTTAACGATCTGGTATCCGCAAACCCGCTCCCCTATCCTGTATGGCCTCTGTAGACCCTCAGGCACAACTTCAATGATCGCTAGAGATTCCCCCCTGGGGTTGCTTTCAATTACCGTGCCGATCAGGGTAAAAGAAAGCTGATTAGCATGTATTTGGCCTGAGGCATAGATAGGGATTGCGCACAATATAAAGCTGAAGATTAATGTCCTGATTAACTTGATCTTCATTTTAAGGCTCCTGCTAATTTGACTAAAGGCAAAAGGCAAAATCTCACCAGTGATTTAACCGTTTTCTTATTCCTGATATAATCGGCAATCGGTGGTGAATGTCTGTAATAGAACCTGACGAAAGCCTCACCAATCCTGTTTGTCAAAAGGTAATCATCCCTGAACTCTCTTAAGAGCACTACTTCCCTCTCCATCGCTGAACCATAGGAAGCTGTGGCGATAAAGCATCCACCACCGCCGCCACCGCCGCCACCGCCGGCAGCTGCAGCTGCTCCCCCGGCAAGGCCGAATAAAGAAAAGTGATTGGTTTTTGCCTCTACATAGTTTTCATCCGGATGCACTATAATATCAAATACCTGTAGCCACTCCCCGCTGCTTTCATCGTATCTATAAATATTCAACGTCCCCTCTTCTACGTCCGTACCGTCAACGTAACCGTCATTATCATCATCCTGATAGGGAATCCTGATAACTGCCTCTTTATCTAATTCCGTTGTATTGCTGGCAAGAGATATGTTACGGTAACTATCCATATCCACTAAACTGGAGTTTGAATCATCTACTTTGTTTGATAGCAGGGTCTCATCGACTATAGTCACGGATAAAGTATCATCCGCACTTACTGCCTGATAGGGCATCGCCACCTTTGTCCCGTCATAAAGATAAGTCTCCTCTAACTTGGAAGAGTCAATTTTGGCCTGTTTTAAGTACTCTCCAGTTCCGGTCGTGGTCTCCTGGGAATCAGGATCCGAAGATTGATTATCTACGCTAATGGTCACGGAGTCAGATGTATAAGTTACGCCGTTAACCGCAAGGGCCCTGATTAAGTAATTATTACTGGAAACAGCTGTAGTATCCCATCTGGAAAAATAAGGGTAACTAATGGAAGACCCGATATCAATCCAGGTGCTGTCTCCCTGTAATTGATATTGGTATGTTACCTGATCAGGAGAAATACGCGAATCAACGCTTACCGAAAGACTGACGTTTCCTTTTACCGTCTCTGAGGCTTCCGGTTCGATGATCACCACCGGCTTGACATCTATCGCCGTGACCTTTATCTGACTGCTGGTCTTATCAGTAACTCCGGAATCATTAGTCACCTTCAATCCTACTACATAATAACCCGGATCAGTATAGGCATAGGAAGCGTCTCCCTGGGAGAGTGCCCGGTCATCACTGGCATCACCGTCAAAATCCCAGGCCTTCTCGGTAATTGTCCCCTGGCTTTGATCAGCAAAATCTATACTAAGTGGCGCTTCTCCCTCTGTAGTTGAGGGAGTAAAGGATGCGGTCGGCCTGGAGATCTCTCCGTCCTCTTCAATAATGATCTCACTTGATGCGGAAGCACTGAGATTATTCTTATCCGTTACTCTCACTTCCGGATTAAAGATCCCGACCTCCCTGTATGTATAAGATACCGTAGCATTATCATAAGTGCTCTGATCGAAACTTCCGTCACCGTCAAAATCCCACTCATAACGGATCAGATCAGCGCTATTTAAATTATTTGCCGTAAGATCAATGCTGCTGGGAGCCGTTCCTGAAGTATCGCTGAGACTCAAGCTTACGCTGGGAGCAGAGGAATTCTCGGATACGCTGATGATCGTTTCTGCGATCGTACTCAGGGCGGCAAAATCAGTCACTCTTAAAGTAGCTGTATATACGCCTGCCTTTGAGTAATTCTTAACTACATTCCCGGATTTCTTGGACTTATGTTCGTATCGTCCGTCACCCTCAAAATCCCATTCGTACTTTGATATACCGGTTGCAGAGGTCGCGGAAACCGTAAACTTCACCTTAACTGGAGCCGTCCCGGAAGTGCTATCGGTGCTCACCGCGATCTGCGGAGCTGTAACCGGTTCCTGAACTTGAATTAAAGTCGAGTGCGTATCCTGCCCTCCGATGCTATCAGTTACCCTGACAGTTGCCACATAATTACCCGCTCCAGAATAAGCATAAGAGCAGTTTCCGCTGACAGAGGAATTCCAGGCGTAATTTCCCTTACCCTCAAAATCCCACTCATACCCGACGATCGAACCGTTTGTGCTTGTTGCTGAGACCGTGAAAACAACTGTTAATGGCGCTGTGCCGGATGTCGGCGCGGCTGCGGCAGAGAGATTAATCGCCGCAGATAAATCAACATCATCAACCGTGATCGTAATCGTCTCTGAATCACTCCCTCCCCTTCCGTCACTGACCGTAAAGGTTAACGTATAAGAACCTGATTGGGCATAGCTCGGCGTCCAGGAGAAGGTTCTGCTACTGAATGTTGCCCCTGTAGGCAGAGTAGCTGCTGAATAAGAAAGTGAGTCACCGTTGGCATCGGTCGCACTTACCTGGAAGGAAAGAGTGTCTGTTTCGCTCACGCTTTTATCGCCTATGGAAGCTAATACCGACGCAGAGTTACTACTCCCAGTATCTGCCTGGACTGCGCTGGAAAGACCTGATTCATTGCCGGATGTGTCATAAGCAGAAACCTGGTAGCTATAAGTGGTGGATTCCTGCAATCCGGTATCAAAGTAAATGGTGCTGCTGGATAGATCCTCCAATGCTCCATCTCTATAGATCTTGTAACCGCTCACCCCGATATTATCACTCGAGGTACTCCAGCTTAAATTAATCTGCGTTGTGGATGCGGCGGTAGCAGTTAAATTAGTCGGTGTGCTGGGCGATTGGTTATCAGGGATCGCGCTGACGTATTCGTAGGCACCGATATCAACACTTACCGAAGGCCGTAAATTCCCATCAATATCCCTGCTTACCAGAGAAGTAGTATCATAACCGGAATTGATACAAGAGGAACCTAATTGCGGACGAAGATTACTCGGCGCATTCACGAATAAAGGATTGACGTTTACTGCATGACTGTCTCTGGCAGGACCGTTGCCGTCGCCAAAGTAGCAATTATAATCTGTCTCCAAAAGTACCATTTCATTTTCATTAGAGATGTTGAAGTAACCGCACCCGGATTGGGTGGTAATGATATTATTTTTAATCCGGATGGTTTCCGGAATGTAGGTATTACTCCCGTCAACAAGCTTCTGTAAGCGTATGGCATAAGACCCCTTGGCGTTATAGATAGTATTGTTGTATAAATCTAGGGAACCCGAATAGATGTAAATGCAATAGTTCCAGGAAACATCCCCTCCACCCTCAATAATGATATTATTGTAAACTTTAGCAGATGAACCATCGGCCTGACCGATAAAGCCTATTGCTCTTAAGGCCTCTGAGGAATCTCTACAATCTATGATGTTGTCGTGAATGAGGATATTTTCGAATCTGTATCCGTTTTGATCAGCATAATCCTGGTTTATCGATATTGCCGGCCCCACCCCAACATCATTGTTGAAGATGTGGTTCCAGCCGAAATCAAGATCATCTGTGCCATAGCCTATGTACAGGGGATGGTCTAGTTTGTTTCCAGAGGTAGCTCCATGTAGAGTGTTGCCATAGATCTTATCATTGTTTGAGCCTATGGGATTAATAATCGCATAGGCGTGGGTTTTCAGGCCTTCACAGTCATTGTTAATAAAGCGGTTATTCCTGCCGCTCATGCGTGCGCATTGACGGTATCTTGCATACAATTGAAAACCGGAGACTACGTAGTAGCTGCGTGAGCTGTTATACCAGTCAAAGTTACCCTCTGCACCAGTGTAGGTGTTAGCCTCAAAGCGAACGGTCTCACCCGGATAGGCTACCCAGGCAATCTCATTGTTCAGAGATCCTGAGACATTCCTGCCAAAGCTGACATTGTAGTAAGCGGTTTGATGGCCGTATCTGCCTGTATAGGTGCCTGACCTGATATAGCAGGTATCCCCTGCACGCATAGTGCTGTAATAACTAGCTGGGCTTCTCCAGGGATCAGAGTAGGTTCCGCTTCCAGGATTATTCGGTGAATTTATGTCAACGAAATAGATGTTACCAGACCTTACGGTAAAGGGGATCGCGTTTGATAAACCTTCAGAGGTAGTGACTACGATATTGCCTGTAGAGGCACTGCTGCCCAACTGAAAGACTACTTTACTATCAGACCATACCGGATAGTTATCTACCTGTCCCCCTCCTACCGTGACGTAAGAGGATCCACGCGTTGCTCCAAAGTTATTACCTGAGATAGTGACAAAGACTCCCTTGTTACCCTGGCCACCGGTATTAGGGCCGGAAATTAAATCGGAATAAAAAACTACGGGAGCAGCGGCATGCGCGAGTGTATATATACTAAAAAACAAAATTGAAAGAAAAAGTATTTTTTTCATCTCGCACCTCCATAAAAAAGCCCTACTCTCTTTGAAAGAATAGGGCATTTTCTATGAAGGACTTCGGCAACCCAGCTACCGTGTCTTATTTTATTAAGACGTAGGTCTGAAGTTTTGTGCCCTACCCTTTCGAGTAGTTTACCGTTTCGGTTAAACTTGAGTTTTATCAGAGCCATAATAAATATAACATATAAAACTGCATTTGTCAACATTAAGTTGAAATTTATTAAACTCATTGTTTCACCAATTGTTGGAAGGCATTAATCATGACAAAAATATACCATTTTCAAGATTAAAAGAAGATTAAATCAAAATTAATTTTTTTAATCTCCGACGGAAAAACGGCAAAAATCAAAGTTTTTTTAACCTGACCATACATTAAAAAAGCTGAAAAATAACATAAAAAAGATTAAAAAAATCATAATTTTTGGCACAATAACTTGCTTATTTTTTTATTAGGCTTTAAACCTGATGTCATTCCTATAGTTGCGTGATAAATAATAATACTAGTTGTCAGGAAATTTCATCTATTTGCCGTAACATATTGAAAATAAAGGAGTTTAGATTATAACTAAAAATATATATACTTTCTTACCTTATTGTGCCTCCTCCCTTTCAGCCAGAACTACTTGTAATGCATAGTATATGGACGTTTGAAGCATATTTAAAATTTTTCAATATCATATTGACAAGGATAATAATTTATGGTACATTCTTAAATACTGAATAGTTAAGGAGGAGTTGAAATGAAATTGGGGAAAAAATTAAGTAAACTGCGGGGCAATATGACTCAGGCAGAACTTTCTAAACGCTCCAAGGTCGATAAGGCGATTATTAGCAAGATCGAATCCGGGAAGATGACCGGTACGGTGCAGAGTCATGAAAAGATCGCTTCGGTTTTCGGAATGAAGCTATCTGAATTTTATACCTACCTTGAGGAAGACAGCTTTGAACCAGCAGAATTACACTCCGGCACTGCAAAAACAGATTATTACCAGGATTTCCTTGAAATCCTTACCTCCCTCCCGCTTTCAAAGAGAATGCTGCCGACTTTCATTAGCTTAAAACCTAAAGAACAAAAATTTCTGGAGGAAACTATCAGGAAATCAGAGAGATTCATTTATTTGATTGAAGGAAGTTTAGAGATTGAAGTGGAAAAAAGAAAGTATCAATTAAAGAAGGAGGCTAAATCAAAGCACGGTGACAGCCTTTATTCTCTAAGCCCTAAGCGCCATAAGATAAAAAATACCGGATCAACTGAGACAAAGGTATTGTGTATCAGTTCGCCGCCGGTATTGTAAGGAGAGAAAAATGAAGAAAGTCCTTATTTGTGAAGATGATCAGAGTATTCAAGAACTACTAAAAGAATTCTTATCGAAGAATGACTGCGAAGTGGACAGTGCGGATAACGGCAAAGAAGCAGTAAGCAAAGCGAAATCAGATAACCCTGAATTGATAATCTTGGATATACGAATGCCGAAACTCAATGGGTTGGAGGTAGCTGCAGAGATCAGAAAGTTTAACCAACAGGCAAAGTTAGTCTTTCTTACCGGCTTTCAAAGCCCAGAGCTGAGGAAAGAGGCTCAGAAATATAATATATCCGCCTATATTGTCAAATCCAACTCGCCCAAAGAAGTACTGCGGGTAATCCAGGGGGTTCTCAAAGACTAAACCTTACTGTCAATTCCTTCCGAATAAATTCTTCAAAAATCTGTGGAAGTAAATTAATGGCTTAGTTAGTATTCTGGTGAAGGTGAAACAACTAAAAATTTTAAAATAAAGTTTCAGTGTTTTATATAAGGTAGCTAAGCTTACTTTTTTAGATTGCGGCCCAAAATGATAAGCCCCTACAAAAGGAAAGGTTAAGGCTGCCCGTAGATATATAAATCCTGCCTTTCTCTTATCTTCTTGACGATAAAGATAATCTCCCCATCTGCAATAAACAATCGCCCTCCTGATCGTTCTTTTTAGCCAGCTAAAATCCCCGGAAATCTCAGGTTTACTGAGAATGAAGAAGATTGCCCTGATTCTATCTTCGTATCTGGTGCTGATATTCGATGGGTGTATTCTATATTTAGCTAAAAACTGATTGATAAATTTAAAGTTAAAGTTCTTAGCCAGTCTTAACCAAAGATCCCAATCCTGGGACATCTTTACTCTCGGATCGAATCTTCCTGATCTTTCTAAACACGAGCGTCGCAGTAAAACACTAGAGCAACAAATGAAATTTTTATCATAAAGGCGGTTAAAATCCATTATCTTTTCATCTTTATTATCCCAGTATCTGATAGTTTTACCGCTTTCATCTATGGTGTATACGCAAGAATATACAAAAGCTAGATTTGGCTGCTCCCTCATCACCCTCATTTGAACACCCAGCTTTTCCGGCAGCCAGAGATCATCCGCATCCAAAAAAGCGACAAACTCCCCTGTTGAATTCTCCAGAGCAAGATTTCGCGCGGCTACAATCCCCTGATTCCTTTGATAGTAGTATCTGAATCTCCCTTTATATTTCTTTAAAAGTTCAACGGTATTATCAGTTGAGCCATCATCAACGATAAGTAGCTCATAATTTGTATAGGTTTGATTTAAAACACTCGCAACCGCTTCTTCGATATAACGGCCGGAATTATAGGTAGGGATAATTACACTAACCTTTTGCTTATCCATGATTCTAAGATTTCAAAAAGAGACTAAAGCCTGCCTCTCAGTGTCTCAATAAAAGAATCTCTCTGTTCAATTGTGTGCGCGGGGCTGATTGTGCGCAGCACATCTTTAATCTCATAACGCAAGACCAGCTGATTATACGCCACATCGCAGATGCGCATTAGCTCCCCATCTATCTCGATATCATCATCATCATCTTCCTCTAAAGAGTCTTGGTCATCTAAAGCTTCTATGAGAAAATTCTTGATCTCCTCCCCATACATCGTCCCCAGTGCCTGGATTATATTTGTCTTCCTGATAAAAGAGCTACTATTATAAACCTCCGATATGCGGGCAAAGGACTCATCCGGAAAGACCTGTAATATCTTCTTTCCGATAAAGAAATTGCTCCCTCTATTTATTCTTTTACCATCTATTACCTCTGATATTGGTAATTCGAAGTAATCAAGCACAAAATCTATTGCTTCATCTCTTCTGTTCATAAAGCTGACGAAGATGGCTCTACTCAGGAGATCCTCATTGACTAAGAATTCTTGGCCTTGCAACTCCTCGATTACTTCTTCAATAGACAATCTTCTGATTTTATTAATCTGCTTCTCCTGCTCCCTGCTAAAGTTTGAGTAGATGAAAGGTTTTGCCGGCTCAGCAGCAAAGACTAAATTACTGATCAAGATATAGGTAACTAAGGTAATAGTAGTAATTATAATTTTATTTTTCATATTCTTTCTCCTTTTTATTTAATTTACTCCTGTTCAGCCGGTGTCTTAGTAAAATCATAGTAATCCCAAACCGGCATAAAATCCTGCAGTTTTTGCCAACGAACCTGATCGCTATCTCCTTCAAGGTGCGATTGTAGGTAAATAGTGATTGCCCGCTCACTTGCATTGTCCACGCTATAGAACATTTTTCCACGGTGGAAGGTATCGATGTAGTAGATGCCGGTATTACAGGATAGATAGAACATCCGGGAGTACCTCATTTCCTCATCTACTATGTCGGCTGGGTCTCTGCGAAAGACAACTATGTTATTGCCATAATGAGGCATAGGATAGTCAGCATCATCAATATTCTGGTCCGCAGTAACTCTGACAAAGTTCGGCTTTATTTCTGTAGAAGTAGTGCCATCTGCGTTGGTTACAGTAAGACTAACGGTGTAATTTCCCATCGTCTCATAGGTATGCGTAGCATTCCTTTCTATACTGGTATTACCGTCACCAAAGGTCCAGAGATATGATGCTCCGTCCCGACCTGAGCTATCATCATCAAATACTACGGCCAGAGGAACACATCCTATACGAGGACCACTTCTAGAATCCTCGAATTCGGCCTCTAAGGGCTCGGGTGTGCCGCCACCAATAGCAACGAACTCTTTGGTCATAGTATTGCTTCCCAAGGGGCCATATACTGTAAAGCTTACAGTATAGGTACCGGGTGAAGCATAGGTATGCTGAGGTTCAAGCTCCGTCGTATTGGTTTGGCCATCGCCAAAATCCCATAGCCAACTAGTAACCTCTCCTGTTGTATGCCCCTCGAATTCCATAGTTAAAAACTCATCCTGGTAGAGCATATTGATATTAGCCTGTAATACCTCTGGGATCACGATACTCGATTCCATCCTTACGGCATCGGCAATCACATTTCCCGAAGCAGTATTATTATTTAACTCTATGATATTCTCTCCTTGATTAAAGTAAAACTCACCTAACTGATTCCACTGATTACCATTAGCTGTCTGATCACCATAGACTGTAGTGCTTCCTGAACTATGGTTAATTATATACGGTACGGTGGTAGTATTAGAGGCTGCTTGCGGCCAACGGGCAAAGACCTTATAATTTCCGCTAAAAGGAGTCTTGAAGATAAATTTATATTTATTCTCTCCTGAACCGGCTGAACTAAAACGATACCCCTCATTAAAGAAACCGGCTAAACTATTTGATTCCTGCCAATCACCGATTTTTTCTATAGAAGGAGACCATTCAGTTAAATTGGTAATATAATATTGATGGTGAGCAGGATTTGATGAATCAGGTCCCAAGCCGCCGCTGAGAGTATAATCCCAGGTTTCAGCATCAGAATCAGAAAACCTCTGAATTGCGCTATTCCTTACGGTCTCAACCTTGTAATAATTAGGGTCACCGGGGACCTGATATTTCAGATAATAATTGTGTGCCGGGTCTCCTCTAGGATCGCCAAAGTCATAAGGCGCAAGCGCACTCTCTCCGTCCTGAAATTCCGGCCAGAGATGCGGAAAGGCATGGGAAGTCCTCATTGAACTCAAGCTGAATCTCGCCCATTTAGAAGAACACATAAAGTACCTATCATCATCTCTAAAATAAATATCCTCTATTAGCTGGTCGGTTATCTCCTGATCTGTAGCATAAACAGCTCCGGAGCCATAGTTGGCATGGCCTACATAAATAACATGGGCAGCTATAGTCCTTAATGCTTGTTTCATGGTATGTTTATCATCAACAATATGGATGATGAAACTTTTATTACTGGCGATATTGTGGTATATCCAGTCCAGCCCATCTTGATACGCACCCATATCTGTTAAGAGGTCTTCAACCTCTCCCCTCATACTGGTAGGAGCATACCCCAGACAGAGATAGATATGTTCGGTGTTTACAAAATCATTCGTAATCTCAAGCTCCAGATTGACCTCCTCTGACCAATCCCCCTGATCATCCCGAACCTTGAAGTAGATAGTATGCGTGCCTTCGGATAAGCCGGAGGTATTTACTACATCATTTGACCCAAAATCTCCGTCAATATCTGAACGCCAGTTGTAAGCAGTAATTGTGCCGTCTAAATCCTCACCAAAACCCATAAGCTCGACATTCTCTCCGGGTTGAGCAGGATTAGGATGTATAGAATCTATGTTGGCTACTGGTGGGACATTTGTCCCGGGATAAATATATACGAATCTTATTGCATCAGCGCAGTAACTTCGCAGATGAAAACTCTCGGCATTCAGCCTAATCTTACCTCCCTCTGATACCTCAAAGGGATAGATACCGAGTAGATTCCATCTACCGCCATCGACCATCTGGTTAACAGTTACCATATCTGAACCATTGCGATGAATAATTGTCAGTGGTGCAACCGTGGAGCGATTGAAATATTCCGTCCACCAGGCGTATACTTTGTAAAATCCCGTATGCGGTAAATTAACATGCCAGGTATAAGAGGATCTTCCGAAAGCAAAGAGTGAAGTGAGACCATAAGGATCAGGGGCGCTAGAGTTACTCCAGCTACCGGTATAAGATGTTCCGGGATCATTATTATTAATGATTACCTCGATGAGGGGTAAGCCAATAACCAGTTCTGTACTTGCCTCAGTTGACCACTCCCCATCATTATCCTGAACCTTGAAGTAGATGGTATGTGTACCTTCGGATAAAGTGGAGGTATTGAAAGAGGCTGACGTACTGAGGGTCCAGTCTATGCTTGAGCGCCAGCTGTAAGCAACAACCGTACCATCAGGATCTGTGCCAGAGCCTGAGAAGCTGACATTCTCCCCTGGATCAGCCGGATTAGGAGTAATAGAATTTATGGTTGCTGTAGGAGGAATGTTTGCATCCGGATCAAATACAAATTTCACTGCATCAGCACAATAGGTTGTGTAAGTACCGGGGGGGGCGGGAACATTAAGCGTAACCGTACCCCCTGTTGTGCCGTTGAAGGAAAAGGCACCCAATAAGTTCCATTGGCCGCCATTGGTCCGTTGATTAACATTGACCGTTTGGGAACCGCCCATATGTGTAACAGTCAGTGGTGCAACGGTAGAACGGTTGGAGAATTCAGTCCACCAGGCGTAGACATTGTATACACCGGTGTAAGGTAAGTTTGCATGCCAGGAATATGAAGCATATTGATAGGCATAAATTGAAGCGCTTCCATAAGGATTAACGCCGCTTGATGTCTTCCAAGTGCCACTTGAAGAGGTTCCTGTTTGACCGTTGTCAACGATAAACTCTTCGGATAAAGTTCCAATAGTCAATTGTTGATCTACCTCACTTGACCACTCCCCATCATTATCCTGAACTGAGAAGTAGATGGTATGTACACCTTCGGATAAGCTGCTGGTGTTAAATGATTGCGCAGAACTTAGAGTCCAGTCTATGCTTGAGCGCCAGTGGTAGGCAGAAATTGTTCCATCAGGATCTGTCCCGCTTCCTGAGAAGCTGACATTCTCACCTGGGGTAGCCGGATTAGGAGTAATGGAATTTATGGTTGCTGTGGGAGGGATGTTTGCAGGTGTGCTAACTGTGAGAAGATCACTTACCTCAATTGACCACTCTCCATCATCATCCTGAACCTTGAAGTAGATGGTATGTGTACCTTCGGATAAAGTTGAGGTATTGAAAGAGGCTGACGTACTGAGGGTCCAGTCTATGCTTGAGCGCCAGTGGTAGGCGGAAATCGTTCCATCAGGATCTGTCCCGCTTCCTGAGAAGCTGGCATTCTCACCTGGGGTAGCCGGATTAGGAGTAATGGAATTTATGGTTGCTGTGGGAGAAATATTGCCTCCAGCGATATAGACAAATTTTACCGCATCAGCAGAATAAGTGGTATAGGTGGACGTAGCACGGGGAACATTTAACCTGACCGTACCTCCTGCGGTGTTATTAAACGAAAAAGTACCTAATAAGTTCCATTGGCCGCCGTTAACTCGTTGATTACGATTAAAGGTCTGAGAACCGCCGTCATAGGTAACAGTATATGGTGCACTGGTAGAACGGTTGGAAAAGTCAGTCCACCAGACATAGATATTATAAGTACCGGTGTAAGGTAAATCAGCGTGCCAGATATAGGTTGCTGTATTCCAGGCATAGATAGAGCCGGAACCATAAGGATTAGCTCCACCGGAGTTGTTCCAGGTGCCGCTTGAAGAAGTACCGGATTGACCGTTGTCAACGATGAACTCTTCGGCATAGGCATTACCAAAGGTAAAAATTGTTGTTAATGTAATAGTGGCAACAAAGATCTTTAATAAACTTTTTCTTTTCATCTTATTTTTCTCCTCTTCTTTTGACAAAATTTTTGCATATCTTAACAGTAGCATAAATCGTGCCAATCCAAAATTGTTTAGCACTTTCTCATCTAAATATTATAAATGTTGGAATTTATATTCAAAATGTACTAAAAATTCACATATTCATATGCGCCAATATCAAATCCATTACCTTGCGGCCTTATAGCACCATCAAGATCCATCACAACTATTTTCTTTACTGCCTCTGTCCCTTTATCTATGACGGGACTTTTTATTTTTAGATGTAAATCTGCCGGTGCGTTCACAAATAGAGGATTGGCATTTACTGCCTCTTTATCAACTGCCGGTCCCCTTCCATTTCCATAATAACAGTTATGACTAATTTTTAATGAAGCTGATTCTATTTGGCTGTCTATAGAAAAATAATTACCGCCGGACTCTCTAGTAATTATATTATTCTTTATCCACATGATTTCAGGTTTATAGGCCCCATTTCTATGAATTCCAAATACTGAAAAACCTTGCGCATTATAGATAGTATTATTGAAAAAATACAATGAACCGGAAATCGAATAAATGCAACTGTTACCTTTAGTAACTCCTCCGGCTTCAATAATTATATTACTGTAAACATATGCAGATGAACCGTCTGCCTGAGCGCCAAAACCCAAAGCCCTGGGTACACTCCCCTTGGAATTCATTCTTGCGTCAATTATATTGTGGTGAATAAGGATATTTTCAAATCTGTATCCATTCTGATCAGCATAATCCTGATTTATCAATATTAACGGCCCCACCCCGACATCATTGTTGAAGATGTGATTCCAGCCGAAATCAAAATTATCAGTACCGTAGCCGATGTATAGGGGATGGTCCAGTTTGTTTCCGGAGGTAGATCCGTGTAGGGTGTTGCCATAGATCTTATCACCGTTTGAGCCTACGGGATTGATGATCGCGTAGGCATGGGTTTTAAGGCCCTCACAGTCATTGTTGATGAAGCGGTTGTTCTTGCCGCTCATGCGCGCGCATTGACGGTATCTGGCATAGAGTTGAAATCCGGAGACTACGTAGTAGCTGCGTGAGCTGTTATACCAGTCAAAGTTACCCTCTGCTCCAGTATAGGTGTTGGCTTCAAAGCGCACGGTCTCACCCGGATAGGCTACCCAGGCGATCTCATTGTTAAGAGATCCGGAGACATTCCTGCCGAAGCTGACATTGTAGTAAGCAGTCTGATGGCCGTATCTTCCGGTGTAGGTGCCTGATCTGATGTAGCAGGTATCCCCTGCTGACATGGTATTGTAGAAGCTGGCCGGGCTCCTCCAGGGATCACTGTATGTCCCGCTTCCCGGATTACTGGGTGAATTTATGTCAACGAAGTAAATACTACCTGATCTTACGGTAAAGGGGATGGCGTTTGAGGAACCTTCGGAGGTAGTGACTACGATATTACCGGTTGTAGCACTGCTGCCTAACTGAAAGACAATCTTACTATCAGACCAAACCGGATAATTATCTACCTGGCCCCCACCTACGGTTACATAAGAGCTTCCCCGCGATGCACTGAAGTTCTTACCGGAGATAGTTACAAAGACACCCTTGTTACTTACACCGCCTGTATTAGGACCTGAGGTGAGATCAGAGTAAAAAATTGCGGGCTCTGCCGCAAAGCAGAAGCTGCTTGTAAGCTTAATAAAAAACATAATTAATAGAATTTTAGGAAGTAGGAAACGCATATTTCGTAATTAAAGGTGCTGCCTCTTCAATAAACTCTTTAAGTATCATCGTCGTTTCTTCGCTACTCTCTTTAGTCGACGCAGAAAACCTGATTAGGGCGCTGGTATTACGGCCAAACTTCAATTTATTCAGCATATTCTGCCAGCGCATCGCCATGTAGCTTGAGGTCTTCATATTCTCGGTTTCAAAATAATAAATTACCACCTGATTGCCCTTATCACCCTTCAAGACGAATTTATTGGCATAGAAATCTTCACCGGGGATACTTATCCTCATCTTATCCTTGTCAGTGATAAAGGAGCCCTGTCCTATAGAGCAGCTCTCCGGAAGATGTAATGCCACGCGGCTCTCTTTATAATATACAAGGGAGATCCAGACTGATTTATCTGCTTTTTTGTATTCTCTGATTAAAACTGACTCTGTCTCCAGGATCTCCTTTACATTATTCTCAATCTTCTCCTCTCTTCCGACCCAGCCCCTGACATTTAAAGGAATACCCGTAATATTTACCTCTGCCTGCTTTCCAGCCTGACGGCTCCTGAATAGACTGATCGCCAGCAGAGATAAGACTAATATCGCAACCAGAATAATATACCTTAACCTGAATCCTTGCATTGAAATACCCCCCATAACAACCATAAACCTACGAATGCGATTGCGAACATAAGGAATCCTGAGAAGTCATGAATAAAACCCTTGGTTGTCTCAGGTCCGTAAATATATAAAACCAGGCTTAATAGCAGGACTCTGCTTATGTTTGCGATTAAAGCAATCGGGATGGTACACAAAAATAAGGCAATTCTCTTTATAGCCTTTTCCTTAAGCAGATATGCGAATATACTCCCCAGGGCCAACATCACGATCAGAGAACGCAGGCCGCTGCAGGGATTCTCAACTACCATCGTCCCGTTCGGGAAGAAGACCTCAAAACCTTCATTTCTTACCGGAAAATTTAAGGCGCTCTGTAAAACAAATACCACACATCTGGTAACAAAGAGTTTCATCGGAAAACTGATCGCATTTATCGCCACTAAGGGCAGAGGAAACATAAAGATCAGAAAGGATAATGGAAAGAGAATCTTTTTGGTAATATTCCTTCCGAAAAGGAATAAACTGATCCCGAAGACCAACATTAAGATGGAGAATCCGCTGACAAAGAAAACCTCAAGCATTATGCTCAGGAAATGAATCATTAAAGAAATGATAATCAGGCTCAGGCCGAGGCGGCTAAACTCCCACTTCTTACCCTTAAGCTCATCTCGTTTCAACCAGATCAATACTCCCGTAACTAAGGGCACCAGGAAGCCGTGCGAATAATAGGTGTCGGCTGCCGTGTATCGTTCAAATAACCAAAGGAATGTTGAGCGGTAGATGAGAATTACCGGGAATAGAATTAAACCAATCGCTAAAAATATCATTTTCTTCTTCATCTATGATTACCTCAAAGGCTTCCAGGCAACCTGTTTTTCACCGCGAAGGAATTCCAAAAGCCCGGTTAATAATGCAAAATTGGTGATGCAAAAGTAAAATGGAACATACAATACCCTGTTTTTTGCCTTGAGAAACCAACCCGTGAATGCACTGAGATAAAAGGAGATCTGCAGGAATAAGGATAACTTATATATCAATTCCGGCCTGGAAAGGAACAGGGCTATATTCACTAAAAATAATCCTAAAAGAAAAATAGGGATTAAATACCTTAATACCTTATGCGATAATAACTGCATAGCAAAAAAACCGTATTTAAATGGATTCAATAAAAACCTCATATACCAAATTCCGTGGATCGTCCTGGTTGCTACGCGCACCCTCATCTTAAACTCCTCTTTGGGATTGGTATTCCCCGTCTCATAAGAGATTGCCTCGGGTTCATAGACCACCCTCTTACCCTTTTTGTAAATCATCTGTGCTATTACGAAATCGCTGATAATATCGGATTTTATCGGTTCATACAGCTGCTTGCGCACCGCATAACAGCAACCGCTTACACCGATTAGGGAAGTGATCAGGTTCTCCCGCTTCTTCAAAAACTTCTCATATTCCCAGTAAATCTCTCCTGTTCTACCTACTAAGCTATTGCTTTTATTTACATATGCCAGCTCCCCACCGACGCCTCCGACACTGGGATCAGCAAAATTAGAGAGGATTTTTTTGAGTAAACGCTTTTCGTAGATTGTCGTGGCGTCAGAAAAAAGCAGAATCTCTCCTCCTGCTTTCGTTACCGCTTCATTTTGAACGAATGTTTTCCCAAGGCGCTCCTTAAAACTAATCAGTTTTACGCCCTGATCCTTAAAATCCCGGACGAATTCATTGGTTCGGTCAGTGGAAGCGTCAGAAGCAACGATAATTTCTAATTTCTCTTTGGGATAGTCTAATGCGATTGTATTTTTGAGCTTCTCCTTTATGCTCTTCTCCTCATTATGTGCGGCGATAATTATGCTTACCGAGGGAAAGATCTCCTTTTTCTCTATCTTCTTTTTCGTAAGCTTTGAGGCAATAATTAAAGTAAGCGGATAGCCGAAATATGTATAGATAATTAACCCTGCTAAAACCCAAAAAATGACCGTCATTTCTTACCTCTTAATTTAAAATATTTATTCCATAAATGGTAATATCTTCGCGCTCCAATAATCTTTTTCGCGATCAGCTTAAGGTAGTAATTCACGGTATTTAGATTAGAGATAAACGAATCATTGTTCACGATTCCTCTAAACCTTTCTAAAGAAGTCCTTTGCATAATAGCTATTCTAGAAAAGACATTTCTCCTCTTAAGGCTAAGGGGATTCCTGCCTGGTTTTGAAACAAAAACATACTCATAGCCAACTTCATCGGCGATCTTCTTTATTTTCCTACTATAATCTCCTCCGGGTAAGGATAAACTTACGGCCGGCGTGTTTAATTTGCCTTCTATGGTCTTCTTGGAGATAGCCAGTTCCCCTCTAATCATATCCTCCTTAAGCAGGCTGATATAATTTGGGTGTGTATGGGTATGGGACTCTATCTTATTACCCTCCCGCTGCAATTCAAGGATCTGTCCCCAATCCATATAACCATCTTTTGCCACCTGGTCAGTATTAACAAAAAATGTAGCCTTAAAACCGTATTTCTTCAATATTGGATAAGCCTCGGTGTAATCTGTAACGCAGCCGTCGTCAAATGTAATCATGATGATCTTTTTATATTCCCCTTCCCCTAAATCCGGGATGTCATCGGTGGTCAAGCTCTTAAAACCCTGCTCATGGAGATACTGCATCTGTTTATAAAAATCCTCAGAGGAGACTGTATAATTCTCGGCTCCCTTGTTCTTGCTTATACGGTGATACATTAGAACCGGTAAAAAGAGATCAGCCATCTGGACTACATGCTCCTATATAACTTAGCAGTCTCCTCTGCGATATTATCCCAGGAGAATTTACTCTTTGCCAAGTCTAGCGCATATCTACCCATTCGTTCCTGTAGGGGGTAATCAGCTAAGACCCTGGTTATCCGATCGGCTAAGGCATCTACATTCTTAGCCGGAACAATAAAGCCGCTCTGCCCCTCTTCGATTGCTTCGCCGAGCCCACCTACATTTGTAGCAACTACCGGCCTGCCAAAGCCATAGGCAAGCTGAAGGATGCCGCTTTGATAAACAGAAAGATACGGTAAAACCACTACATTTGCCTTATGAAAATAATCTTTTACCTGTGTAAAATTAATATAATTAAGATTTAACTCAATATTCTTCTTCAGTCCTAATTCATTAATTTGTCTACGGTAATCCTTGAAATCCTCAATTGCCTTACCGACAATATGCAATCTTGCCTGCGGCATCCTCTCCTTAATGCTTTTAAAAGCCCGAATAAGATAACCCAGGCCCTTGTATTTGCGGATATAACCAAAGAATAATATATTAAACGAATTCTGCGGCCTGACAAAATTACCATTATTATCATTGAAGAACAGATAATTTCCGTGAGGGATAACGCTTATTTTACGGGCAGGTATCAAATATTTACTCCTTAATTCTTCTCTATTAGCCTGCGCATGCACAACTACTCTATCTGCCAAAGAATAGAGTCTTCTATATAGGTAATAGTCCCCCCGCTTCTTTTCATGCGAGGAAAGATTATGAGCGGTAATCACTATTCGTTTATCGCTAAATACCTTGGCTAAATAGCATAATAAAAGGATAAACAGAGGGTATTGACTTAACTGAAACTGAATAATACTAACCTTTTGATGCCGGAAGATTTTTATTAATCTGAAAATAAATAGTGGATTTGTTTTAAAACGATTGAATAAACCTATCAACTCAAAGTTTCTCTGACTGTTTTTAAGTTCATAATCTATGCTGGTTACCAGGGAAACCTCAAGGAGATTAGAAAGCCTCTGAGCTAAATTATAGGTATAGTGACAGATTCCTCCTTTGCCTGCTATTTCAACCTGAATTACCCTCCTCTTCTCGCTCAGGCGCCCTCCATTGTTTATCTTAAAGGAGTTATAGATCCTGATATATTCTTCAACCATCTTGCGCGCTGAAAATCCACCCCTTACTCTTTCGCAGGCGCGGCTGGCTAAAGAACGAGCCCTATCCTTATGATTAACTAATTGAATCACCGCTTCTGATAGAGCCTTTGCATCTTTTGGTTTGATTAATAGGCCATTGTCCCGATCGATAACCCTTGCTATGTCTCCTACATCTGTGGCGACAATCGGTTTCTTTGCAGCCATCGCCTCTAATAAAGAGAGGGGCATGGCTTCTTCTAGAGAAGGTAAAACAAATATGTCAAATAATCCCAGCATCCGGGGGATATCACTCCTCATTCCGGTAAATATAACATTCCTCTCCAAAACCAGACTCCTCACCGTCAACTCCAAATCTCTGCGTAACTCTCCCTCTCCTACTATAAATAGCTTAGTATTTGGATATGCGGATAATACCTGCTTAAATGCCTCTAATAAATAAAGGTGGCCTTTTTCTCGGGAGAGACGACCGATCGTCCCGATGACTAATTCATCTTCTCTGAGGCTAAATTCTTGTCTGAGATCTGAGATCTCCGACTGCTTCTGGACATGATTAATTTCAAAGCAATCCGGGTCAATACCATTATAGATAACCGATACACCCAGGGCGCTGATTCTGCTGTTTATGATCTCCTGCTTTAATATATTAGAAACTGTGACAACGCTAGTAAACCTTCTTAGCAACAACTTATCTATTTTTTCATAGATCCTCATCTTGATATTTCTACTAAGCCAATTGTGACAGGTTGCGATTTTCGCGGTATTTAGTCCAAGGCTGGAGAAGAAACCATAAAAATTTGATTTATAACCATGAGAGTGGATAATCTTTATTTTATTTGCTTTGACAAATCTCCTTATAGAGAGAATCGTGGAGAAGTCAAATCTGCCTCTACAGGGAAAACTCAGAACTTCCAATCCGCTCTCTTTTGCCTTCTGCTTAAGTGCACTGTTGGAGCTGCTATTGCTTGAATCTTCAATTATTCCTATATAAGGAATATATCCGTCAGAGGCTAGCCCTTGGGATAGCGTCAGCATTGCATGTTCAGCGCCGTAAAAACCGGTGCTGCTGATTAGTTGTAATACTCTCATCGGAATCATCTCTTCTGCTTTGCGTTGTTTTTGCTTAAAAGTTCCTCTCGGTTAATAATATTGCCTCTGACTACAAGAGCAAGTAATACCCAGAAAAAAGTGCCGATCTGTAAATAGGTCCAACGGTCTCCGAAAAAGTTTGTAAACATCATAGAGACAACGCATGCGATGAAGCCCAAACCTAATCCTTTCAAGAAACTGTCTGACGAAGAAATATAGAGCCGCCAGCCTGACCTGATCGCCAAAAGCAGTAAGCTAATAAAAATGATGAAGCCGATCATCCCCTGTTCCACCAGTATTTTTAAATAGATATTGTGCGTATCAGCAAAACCTCCCGCCAAACCCAAATATGGCACTGTATTAAAACCGACACCGGCGATGGTATTATCCTGGAAGAGCTCAACACTCTCCTTCCACAAATCTATTCTTCTTTGGGCCGATGTCTCCAATTCCCCTTCCTCGGTTTTAGTTTGACTGATCCTTTCTACAACGCTAGGCGGCAGGAGGGATTGCCAAAATACCAAAAGCAATACTAAGGGGACAATTAATGATCTTTTTCTAAGTATGCTGATTACCAAAAAACCTGCCAATAGGCCAAAATATGCTCCTCTGGAAAATAAAAAGAGACATATATATAAGCCAAATGCTGCCAAAACGCCAAAGAGTATTCTCAGTAATTTCTTTTTATATGTGAGAAATAAGCCGAAAAATACAAATATATACTGAGCATAAAAGGCTGCCACCACATTCACACCCGTCCAGACAAAAGTCCCGTGTATCTTCTCCCGGGAAACCAAGAGATTCGGAAACCATTTCAACTGACCGCCGGTATAACGGTTCATAATAAGCACTGAAAAAGCCATGGCCAGAACTAACCACTTTATATGTTTCAAGCTTCGGATATTATTAACTGTAACAAAATACAGCAGCGGAAAAATCATATAGTTCTTCCAGGCATGGAAACGTGGATCACCCAGGTTTAGGGGAGGAGCAAAACCTAAATAGGAAGATCCGCGCCAAAGAGAAAGATAAGTAAAAAGAATCATCACCAATATCAGCTTATTGAATGGCGTCTTTTCAAAAATACTTCGATTTCGTAACATCGAGCCGAATCCCCAGCCTAAAACAATAATCACAAGCAGGATATCTACAAAATCTTTACCGGAAGGAAATTGGTGTAATCGCTCAATTATATTTTGCAAAGGAAACAGCGGCACTAAAAACATCAGACTCAGGTATACTCTGCCGGTTAAGGAGAAAATCAGTACCGCTGCTATACCGCCAAAGAATATTGCCGAAGCAACTAAATCAATCATAATTTACCTGCCTGATTAGAAAGAATATCACTATACAGTGTTTCGATTCTCTTTACTGTTATATCGAGGTTAAAAAGATCTCTTACCCTTCTTCTCCCTGCTTCCCCCATCTTTTCTATCAGTTCCGGATGATTAACCATATCCTCTAAAGCAGCAGCTAGTTTCGCCGGATTTGCCGAGGGAACAACATAGCCGTTAACACCGTTGATAATCAGCTCTGAAGGGCCGGGGACATCAGTCACTACTACAGGCTTACTCAAGGCCATCGCTTCTATTACCGTCAAACCAAAGCCTTCAGGGAATGTAGATGATGCCTGAACCAGGATATCTGAGGAAGCAATAATATTCTTAACATCGTTCCTCCAACCGGTAAAAATAATATCCTTATCCAGCCGAAGATTATTAACCATCTCCTTTAAGCTATGCTCAAATCTTTTATTACTTGAAGGAGATGCCCCGACTACCATAAACCTTACCTTCTTTATTCGCGGGGTTAGTATTTTCGCCGCTCTGATAAAGTCAGAGAAGCCCTTTCCTTCGACTAACCTGCCAACGATAACGATTATCCTCTCCTGAGATGAAATATGAAATTCCTTCCGGATTCCGTCATTATACACAGCAGGATTATATTCATTAATATCGATACCATTAGGGATCAGTTCGATTCTCCTGTTCGGGTATTGCTTAATATACAGCTCCCTTGCCTTCTCTGTTAATACCACAAAGCAGTTGATCCATTTAGCAAAGAAGCGCTCTCTATTCACTGGCTCTTTTATATCGTGTAAATGACAGATGCAGGGTATTCCTAGAATCCTGGAAGCAATGATACCGGGAATAATGGAGATTATCTTGGCGTTAAGATGAAATAGAGAGATACGATATTTTTTGGCTAAGCGAATCAAAAATAAAGCCGTGGGAATATCAAATAGCATAAAATTGACTAATAAGGATAGGTATGCAAAGATGAAACCGTCTCTTTTTGTGCTGCGCTGTTTATACGGGATATTTATAACCTCAAGATCCATTTTCCTGATATTCTCTATGGCAGGGCCATTATGATGGACGGCAACAATAGGATGAAACTTCTCTCTATCTATCTTACCCAGCCAGGATAATAGACATCGAGATGAACCGCCTAGGCCGGATGTCGGATCGTAATATAATATGTTGATCTTCTTTATCATTTTCACTTTGATCCTCTGACTAAATACCTTTTAATCTTGGTGATCCGGGAAATATCCGGATGGTAAAACAAGCTGAGCAGCGCAAACCTGCAGCTGTTCAGCCATTTCTTCTCTAAATAATACCTTGCTGCTATCTCCCAGAGAATATTAGCGTAGTCCTTGCGTACCTGCGTTTTATTCAGTCCGTCCCTCTTTGCACACTTTTTGGCGACTAAATACAAATATTTCAGCCCGTCAATCTTACTGCCTTTAGTTACGCTCTGATCATGTGTGCGGTAGACCGTCAACATTTCGTTTAAGAATCCTCCCTTTAATCCCGCATCCTGAAATCTGATACACAAATCAGAATTTTCACAGATTAATAGGTTTTCATCGAGTAATCCGACCTTTTCAAAACACTCCCTCTTCATCACCTGCGTGTTTGTATGCACGGGCAGACCCTTTTCAAAGTAAAAGAGTCCTTTTTTAATGTCGTATAATTCATGGGTTTTGGCATTGTAGCCGTAGGCATCTGGCTTGATTAATCTTTCATCCAATACCTTCCCCTCCATTGTCACTTTCTTCAGCGCCGTACAGACCCAATCGAAATTATGCTCCTGCATAAATGCAATTGACTTGCTCAGTTTCTCCCTCTCCCATAAATCATCGGCATCAAAGAAAGCCAGATAATCCCCTCTTGCCTCCTTTATTCCTTTATTGCGCGCTGCGGTACCGCCTCGATTCTCCTGATAAAAGTACCTTATTTTACCGTTGTATTGCTTCAGGTATTTGCTCAAAATCTGCTTGGTATTATCGGTAGAGCCATCATCGATAATAATAATCTCAAAATCTTTATACGTCTGGTTTAAAACACTATTAACTGCACCGGCAATGTACCTTGCGCAGTTAAAGGTCGGTATCACCACACTGACTAATTTGTTATTCTCTGATCTCATCTTAAATTTATTGACTCTAATTCAACTCTGCATATATCTGCGATAATTGCTTAATCTGTTTCTCTAAGCTGAATTCAGACAACACCCTCTTTTTGGCATTGGCGGTTAAACTTTGCGCTAACTCCCTGTTATCTAAGAGCATCAGCACCGCTTCTGCCATCTCCCTGAAATCCCCGGGCGCAGTCAATAATCCACTGAGTCTGTTCTCAACTATTTCATTGTTGCCTGCGATATCCGTTGCGATCACTGGCTTTTTTAAAAGCATTGCTTCAATTAAAACCGTTGGTAAACCCTCTATAAGTGCGTTGAGCACTATGATATCAGAAAGAGAGATCCATTCCGGGACATCACTGCTAAAACCGGTGAAGATAACATATCGCTCTAATTCCATCTCCTTCACCATATCCTGCATCTTACTTAGATATCCCGGCTGATACTTATCGTCTCCGATCAGAAGAAACCTCACATCACCTCTCACCTTAATTACTTCCTTTGCCATCTTAATAAAACTGCTGATCCCCTTTCTCTCAATAACCTGCCCGATCTGGCTGACGAGATTACCTTTACCGTTCAGAGAAAATTTATTCCTTAACTCCTTCATCTTATCTGTGTTGACGTTGTAGTCGTTTACTTTTATCCCGTTATATATAAGTCGAATCCTCTCCTCTTTCACCCCTTGATCTATGAACCTCTCTCTTACTCCGCTTGAAACCGCCAAAGTCAGATCTGCCAGCCTAAGAAATGAATTTTTAATCTCTCTCTTAGAATAGATCGTAGAGTGGACATGGCAGATGCAAGGTATCCGGCATAATTTGGCGGTGATACTGCAGTATTGATTCGGATACAACCCACTTACATGTATAAATCTGATCTTCTCCTTTTTGATAAAAGAATAAAGTTTCAAAACCGTAAGCAGAAAAGAAAGGGGATTTTTTCTCTTCAGTCTGGAGAGTTTAAGGAGTTTAACTTTTATGCCCGCCCTCTCCAATGCCTGCGCAAAGATTCCCTGCTTAGGCAAAACTACAATTGGTTCATAACCCTCTGACTTGATTTGTCTTACAATATTAAGCAGTACTTTTTCCTGTCCGGCTATAATATGGCTGTTGCCATGCACGTAAGCAATCCTTTTTTTAGCCTGCATATTAACAGCGTAACTCTTTACGCCAAAGGGATGCCTGAATAGATAGAATCCTATACCCGAACTGATGCCGCACAGCGCTCCCCGGATCTGTAACAATTTGAGCTGACGTCGCTGCTTATCCCTATTTTTAAAAGTCGAGAAATAATTTTCTATATGATGACGAGAGATCCAATATAATTTCTTCAAGGCATATATATCGTTTGCGGTAATGAAATGCTTTAGCCAGAAGAAATAATGCCCTTTGGCATCGCGATAAATTAATCGTTTTGCTTCATCATCGCAAAATCTTGGCTTGTGGGTAACCTGGGGTTTCTCAGAAAAAATAACCTTCTTCCTCATCTTTAAAAAGCGGTAAACCATATCCATATCATCGGCGCAACTTCCCACGGCTCCCGGACCTAAGTTGGGATCAAATGCTCCTATTTCTTCCAGCGCGGATCTCTTAAAAGCCATATTCACTCCATTACCCATGAGCAGATCATCTGTTGGTGTTTGAAAGTATTCTCGCTCTCCTGCCTGATTAGTAAAGTAGCTCGCCCCTAAAATACAATCGGGGTCCTGAGAGCGGAACTCTGCAATAATCTGCCAGAGCCAATCCTGCGCTGTGGTTACATCATCATCAGTAAATGCAATAATTTTACCTCTGGATTCCCTTATGCCTCTATTTCTGGCATTAGACAATCCCAGGCGAGGTTCAAAAACATAACGCAGCCTCTGGTTAAACCGAGGCATATAAGATTCGACCACTGCCCTTGTCTCATCCTTTGAATTATTGTCCACTACAATTATCTCAAAATCAAGAATGCCGTCGGTCTTTTGGTATAAAAGTGAATCCAAAACGTCCTTAAGAGACCGAGAACGGTTATGCGTGCAAATAATTATACTTATATCCAAATGGTTATTGATACTTTTCATTATTTCTCCACTTAGAGATGATCATTTGATAATAATTTATCAGCAAATCAAGATTTCTTTTTTCATTAAATCCTTCTGATATCGTTTCTGCTGCCTCCTGTCCAATCTTTTCTAATTGGTTTTTATCCATTGAGCAAATTTCCTTAAGGCACCGCAGCAATTGCTGACTCTCATCATATTTGATTAAAAAGCCGTTTCGACCGCTAGTAATAATATCTTCAAACCCGGAAGAATAGGTAGTTACTACAACTTTACCCTCAGCCATAGATTCAAGGCAACTATTTGGCAAATTATCGATCTTTGAAGGTAAAATCACTGCCCGGGCGCCTTTTATAAATGGCAATAGTTGAGATCTCTGCATCGAGTCTAAGTAAATAACCCTTTCTCTAAAAGGTCCTGCCGCTCGCTTAAATTGCTCCTCTCTACCGTATCTACCGATAAAGATAAAATTGGTATTTGGATTTTCCTCTAATATATTTTGTAAATTAGCGAGTAAAAAATCAACTCCCTTCAGAGGCATAATTGACCCGTAGAATAACAAATAATCCAAACCTTTAGCATACTTATTAAATAATCCCGGATCGCTCTTTGTATGCTCTCTGGTGAAAGGCGGTCTGATCACTTCTATATTTAAAGGTTCGAAAAAATTAATTATCTCACAGAGTGTCTTGCTTGGCGCGTAAAGGCCCTGTGACTTTCTCATCTGAATTAATTCTAACTTCTCTACGAAAAACTGTTCGCTCAGATAGGAGAATCCTCCGTTTGCTGCACGCCAAAGGGGTGCAAAACTGGATATTCTTGTAACTGTGGGTAATAATTTTGATCTGACTAAGAATAATCCGACAGAGAGATAGCTCGCGGCCTGCACAACATCTATCTCTTGCTGCCTGTGTTTCTTTAACAGAGCTTTTTTCAGCAAATATGAACCTAAAAGTATGTTAATTGTCCTTTGAACCTTTTTAAGCAAGTAAGAATTTACGGGTCTAAACTTCACCCTGTTTATTGTCACTCTATCTTTCTTCAGGATGCCGTTAGAATCGGTCAAAACAAATATCTCTACATCATGGCCCATTCTAGACAATCCTACTGCCACCCTCTGCAAATAATTTGCTAAACCACCTGCAAAATTTGCTTCTGTAATGTATTCTGATGTTAAAAAAGCTATCCTCATGTTTTTTTCTTTTTTTGCGCCTTGATATACTCAATAAAATCATCTACCTGAGCTTCCTCCGGCCAGATATGGCATTCCTTCCATTTTAAATCCGGCTGCCAATAGCCCGGACATTTATGCACCGCGGAATCCAGAAAGGTATAACTTATTTCACTAATCACAGGTTGATTATCCAAATATAGGAAATCGTAAGCCATGCACTGGCATTTTAATAAAGCGGAAACCCTGAATGCAATCTTTACCATCTCCAGATCTACCTTGGATACGTCGTAATCGATTCTTCCGCTGCCTGAAGCGCGAAATTCGCCTTCTCGGTTGTACCTGATGAATCCGAATGCCCTATTACCAATGATAGTGATCCGGGTGTCGTATGCATTTTCCGGGACAAATTCCTGGAAATAAACATATTTCATCTCCGGCTGCCACCAGGGTTGAGGTAAGGGCGGGTAGATATTAAATAATCCGAAAAGCATCCCGCGTTTAATCCTATAGAGTATTCTTTTTAATTCTGAGAAGTTCTTGGGTGTTGAGAATCTCTTTTTACTATTAATCGTAGATGGAAAGATGCCTTCTTCGAATGACCTCTCAATGAGCCTTAGGGCATCCTCTTTTCCCTCTACCTTTATCACATTGGCAGAGCTCGCTCCTGTTGATAACTTAAATACCTTGGGGTAACTTGTATTTTTGGCCCATTCTACAGCAGTCTTTCTATCCCAGAAGATCCATGTTTGCGGAGCCGGTATATTTAAGGCCTTAAAGATTAGATGCTGTGCGATCTTGTTATCGTAATGCCAGTAAGTATTATGGTCTGGGAATACCGGTATTCCCAGATAATGCTCGATTGTATGCAGGATCCGGTATGCCTTGTTTCTTTCTTTTGGAATATGTAGAGGCCTCCACATTACTCCGTCACAATCTTTTATCTGCTCCAAGCCATCGTGCGCAGTTAAATCTACCCATTTTACCTCCACATTTCTCTTTTTAAGAAACTCCCACCACTTCTGGGAGTAAGATTCTGTTGGCATTCTGTCCGGATTTATCGCGATCTTCATCTTAATTTAATACCTCATCCATCATATTCCCTAAATCCTCTACGGACTGCTTCTCAATGAAAATCCTATGCCAAATGTAATAATTCAGCAGACTCCATAAGGTCATTGCATCCTTTTCTTTCTTCAAATCGAAAAGGTCAACATTCAAACTGTCCTTCAATGGACCGCTGGCGAATCTATCTATAAGCTGAACCAGAAGGCCGTGATTACCTCCCCATTTACTTACCTCAAAACCAAAAGAACTCTTCTCTCTATTAATTATATCTTGAGGAATACCGATATCTTCACACATCTTGCGGATGAGGTATTTTTTTGACTTTAATTTATGCTCCCAGGATACCAAGAGGCTAAGTTTTATCACCTCTAAATCCGAAAAGGGAAAAAATAAATACTTACCGCAGGATTCGGCAAGTCTCCCCCAGATAACCTGAGTGGCAGCAGCATTGGTGATAAGTGTTGCGATGACCATAAAATCCAGGATATTTTTATTGGCCACTGTTTTTAGAAGATTAATCCTGGGTTCTAGAAGTCTTCTTTTGGATATACCAAACTCCCTTTGAATCCATGCTAAATTCCCGTATGCGCCGATAGACCAAAAATTAAAGTCAATATCCCCATCAGTATATACGCAATTTTCAAAATATTGCGCAGGGGTATAACCTTTCTTGCTCCGCTGATATAGATAAATGAATAATTTCTTTAATATCGGTTTAAAAGGAATATTCTTCCACACAGATGACATTAATCTGTATGTATTGCTAAATCCATCCATCCCGCAGAGCGCATCAGCACCCTGTCCGCAGAGTAGAATTTTTGCATCCGGCGATATCCCATGCTTAAACAGATTATACAAGCAAACACTCTGTAGATGATGAACCGGAGCTTCTGCCGAGGCTATTGCCTCAATCAAACCCAAAAAATATTCTTTCTTCGAAAACTGGTATGTTGTATGATCTGTCTTTAGGTATTCAGAAGTGCTTTTGGCATAATTAGTCTCGGTCATCTGATGATCAAATTCTCTCGGGTAATCAGTCGAGAATGTCTTCTTCTGATTCAGAAGATTGCCTGCTAAACTTACCAAAAGACTACTATCCAACCCGCCGCTAAACAGAGTTGTTACTTCTGATCGTTGCTCTTTGAGCTCACTAATTGTTTTAGTTAACCTCTCCAATATTAATCCTACACTGCCGTTTTGCTGGTAAGTATTCCCAATACTCAAATTTGTAAGGTATTCTTTTTTAAAAGAAAGTTTCTGTTTTCTGCTTGAGATAACGAGCCTCTCTGCAAAGCCTAGTAAATTAATCGATTTATAGAGTGTCCGCGGAGGAGCCACGCATCTATAAAGAAAGTATTCAGGCAAGGCATCCAGATTCTCCTCTAATTTAATCCCTGCCTGCTCAAGTAAACTAATATGTGAAGCACAAAGGAATTGCCCTCCGGACGTAATATGATAATAAACCGGTTTAAAAAACTTAGTATCGCATTCAATAGTAATCAAGCCTCTTCTTCTAATGAATCTCACCTTAAGGTTGGAAATAGATTCCTGGAGAGTATAGTAATCCTGGAGTTTATCAAAGATAAATCCGTTTTGCTTAAAGTAAAGATTGACTCTTGTTTCCCGAAAGTCAAATTTCTCTTCAGCAAAAGAAGGAATTTCCAGTCTTAGTTCTTTGTTAATTGATAAGATGAACATAGTTTTACGTTGAACTCCATTTTACTTTCGCCAAAAATACGCCTCTAGTAATGATCTTTGATGCAGCTGCACCTATTCTGATCAAATCTTTTTTTCTAATAACATAAGGATGAAACATATCTTTATCAAAGATAGACAGCTTAAGGATATAAATACCCGGTGCTAAGTTTATTCTGCCTAAATCTATATTTATGCTGCCTTTACCTTCAATGGCAGATGGGGAGGAATTTTCATCTTTGGTATTTGAAGAGCAGCACACTACTCCGTCAGAACGAAATATATCCAGCGAAAAAATTGGCTGCTCAATTCTTTCCCTTGCCTCATAATCGACCTTTATTGATATAGCTTCTCCGATACTAAAATCTTCTTTGCGTTTCGATAGGCCGCTATATAAATCAACGCCTAAAATTTTAACCGGCGATGCCCCATTGATCCGAATTTTATAATCTTGTGAGCTTAGCTTCTTCTTGAACTCCTCTTCTCTCTGCTTATTGACTATATTCTCGTAAAAGGGAATTGTATCTACCGGAGTGCCCTCTTTAATCGCCTGTCCTTTATCAAGCAGGATTACTCTTTTGCAAAGACTTCTAATTAAAGATAAATTGTGAGAAACCAAAAGAATAGTTGTGTTATCATTAAGCAGTTCTCTCATCTTCTCGGCACACTTGGCCTGAAAGGCCATATCTCCGACTGCCAGGACTTCATCCACCAATAGAATATCGGTATCCATATGTGCGGCTACAGAAAAACCCAGCCTTGAAAACATTCCCGATGAGTATCTTTTTACCGGCGTATCAATAAACTCCCTAAGCCCTGAAAACTCGATGATCTCCTCTAATTTGCCATCGATTTCTTTTCTCTTCATCCCCAGGATCGTTCCGTTAAGATAGATGTTCTCCCTGCCGGTTAAGTCCGGATGAAACCCGGCAGTGACCTCGATTAATGCAGAAAGTTTTCCGTTTCTCTTAATCTCACCTTTATTCGGCTCCATGATCCTGGAAAGAAGTTTTAAGATAGTGCTCTTCCCTGCGCCATTTGGCCCGATAACCCCTACTACCTCCCCCTTCTCCAATGCAAAACTCACGTCTTTGAGCGCCCAGAATTCCTGCTCCTCTAGGCCGTTTCCTTTTTCTCTTTTAAACATACGCTTAAACAAGTTAGGAACAGTATCTCTCAAGGAGTTAAATCTCTCTCCTTTTTTGAATTTCTTATAAACATTCTGGAATTCGATCACCTTCATTTAAATATTCTCCGCAAATAGAGGTTCTGATTTATGAAAGATAATAAAGCCAACCACAAATACCAGAATTGAAACTACTGCTGCATAGGAGACCCAGAAGAGATTCGGCATCTGGTGAAGAACCACCGCAGCATTTATCGCCTCTAAGATACTCCCTACAGGGTTGATTAATAGAAAAATCTCCCATCTTCCAAACATATGCGCATCAAAGAATACCGGGGTAAAAAAGATACCAAACATCAGGATTGTCTCAACGATATACTTCACATCCCGGAAGAAGAGATTTGCACAGGAGAAGATTAGACCCAACCCGGCGGTAAAAAGAATCAAAATCAACAGCAGTAAGGGAACCCACAAAAGATAAATACTTACTCCTATTCTGGCAAATATAAGCAGTATAGATAAGGTCGAGGTTGCGATCATAAAATCAAAAAGACAAGCCAGAATTGAGGAGAAGGGGAGAACTTCCCTTGGGAAGTATATCTTGTTTACCAAATTTACGTTACCGACTAAGCTCTGAACCGAAAACTTAATCGAACTAACAAAGAATGTCCATGGTAAAACTTTTACTGAGATAGAGATAACTCCCGCAAAATCCATCGGTTTTCCGGAAACCACTGAGATCGCCTTTTTGATAACAATCCCTGCTAAGACTGCAACCATAGGCATAAAGATTGCCCAGATAAAACCCATAGCCGCCTGCTTGAATCTTATCTTTATGTTTCTTACCGTAAGCATATACAATAGATCTTTATAACTAAGCAGGTCTTTGAGTATTGCCATCTTTAAAATAGGTTGTCGTACCAGGTTTTTATTAATCCCATCCCGGTATCAATGTTAATCCTCGGCACATATCCTAATTCTTTCTTCGCTTTATTTATTTCATGCCTCTTCTTCGCAGTATAAAATTCGATCTGTTTCTGAGTTGGTAATTCAAACTTTATTGTGCCGGAACTTCCGCTATCTCCGTTGGTTACAGTTGACGAAGCACCTTCTGTTACCGCAAGCATACTTAATTTTTCCTTGGGAATAAATCTCTTTATCGTTGACTTCACATATTTTAATAACTCGTATCTACTCAGATCCCTGCGCAAGTTGTAATTGTTTAGTAATGCCTTTACTATGCCCTTAAGATTATAAAGGAGATTCTTCCTCTGCTTTTTCATCTCCTTGATCTCCTTTATGCTTAAAGAGGGTATACTTTCAACACCGACCATATCCATATAATACTTATAGAATCTCTTCCAGGTAACCGGCTGACCGTCAGAAATAATATAGGTTCCTCCATTACTGCGCTCATTTCCTGCCGCCAGGAACATACCGTCAATGAGATTATCCATGTAAACTGTATCACAGAGTCCCTCTCCGTCTTCTATAAGATATAATGTGTTGTTCCTTAATGCGTTTATGTATTTGGTCGTCCAATTAGCGCTGTAAGGGCCGTAGACTACAGTCGGACGGATAATTGTAATCGGCAGGTTATGTTTATGAAAATACTCCATAGCCAGCTTTTCTGCCTCAATCTTGCTATCGGTATAAACCTCGCCGTTACTTTTCATCGGAGAATCTTCACTGAATACAGAGAGATTCTGATTGCCGTAAACAGAGATCGTACTTAAATAAACTATTTTTTTCACGGAATTCTTCAGCGCAGCTTTACAGATGTTATCCAATCCCTTTACATTAACCTCTCTCTGCTGTTCGGGAGTGCCTGCGTTTCCGTAAATTGTATAAAGAATAATGTCAATATTCTCCGTGGCCTTATTTACTTCTTCGCTGTTTAAAATATCGGCTTTAATCAAGTTTACCTTATCGAATCTGGAGATTCTGGCTATCTTATTAAAATTCCTCACCATGGCAGATATCTGGCTATCCTTGGTCTCGAAATAAAGCCTTTCGATAATTCTACTGCCGATAAAACCCGTTGCTCCGGTGACTAAAATTCTTTTATTCTTAAATTTGGTCACAAGATCCATCTTTAACTTCTCCTTGCCCAGGGCATATCTATCTTTTGAGCGTTCTTATAGCAATCCTCAATCAACAGGACACATCTCCTCGCTTCTTTAGCGGTAATCAAGGGCTGCTGATTATTTTTGATATAGGAGATAAAATCATCTATCTGCTGCCTGAAATAATAGTTCAGGTTATTATTATCGCCGGAAGAAGCATCGATATTAATCGCCTGCACTTTACCTAAGCTCAATTTTAAACTGTTGAAGTCCGTAGGAGTAAACTCTAGGGAGCCGCGCTCTCCGGTGATCCTGATCATCTTTTCCATGGGGATAAGTCTGGACATCTTTACTAAGCCTTCGGCGCCGCTATGCATCTTAAGCCGTAATTCGCAATTCGCCTCTACCCCTCCGAAACTATCATCATAATAATCTACCCGCTCATAATCACCTAACCACCAAAGAATCAAATCAAGCACATGCGCCCCTTTGTCGATTAATACGCCTCCTCCGGCATGCTCCTTATTAAAATAAAACTGGGAAACCGAAGACCAGCCGAAAACTCCGCCTTCTTTAAAGAGGAAACTCTTTATCCGGCCCAGCCAATTATTACTGATAATCTCTTTTACTAACTTAGAGGTCTGATAATACCTCCTCACATGGCCGATCATAACCTTGGCCTTGCCTTTTTCTGCGGCAGCAATGATCTCATCGCAGTCATTAACTGTATTTGCCATCGGCTTCTCGCAGAGGACATGGATTCCTTTAGCCAGGAAAAACGAGCTAGCCTCTTTATGCAACTTATTAGGTAAAGCAATGATTACTGCATCAACATCGTCTTTTATCTTTTTAAAATCGTCTTCTCTTGACCCAACACCTAAAAGATCTCCGATTTTATCTGCGGCTTCTTGGTTCCTGTCCGCTACCACCCTTACTTCTACATCCGGATGCTGCTTTAAGACCGGAACATAACTGCAATCCGTAACCGCTCCGCAACCGACAATCGCTAATTTTAGCTTATTCATCTGTGATCACCTTCTGCTGATTACTAATTCCTCAAATAATTGCTCAAAACTCCTGATCATCTTCTCTTCAGTAAAAAAACTTTCCACTCTACTTCGACCTCTTTCACCCATTTTCTTGCGCAACTCTTTGTTAAACAATAAGCTAGAGATTGCTTCTACTAAAGCATCTGCGTCTTTCGCCGGAACTAAGAACCCGGTTTCCCCCTGCACTACCAGTTCTTTATTTCCTCCTACATCCGTTGCCACCACAGGGTTCGCCGCAGCCATATACTCCAAAATAGAGTTTGATAGGCCTTCGCTGGTAGAACTTAAAACTGAAATATCTGAAATCGATAATAAGTCAGAGATATCAGAGCGAAAGCCAGTGAAGGTTACATTATCCTTGATTCCCAGCTTATCTACATAATCCTTTAAAGTGATTTCATAACCGTTCTTTCCTGCACCAACAAGAAGAAATTGCACAGATTTACCATCCTTGAGGATCTTGGCTGCTGCATTGAGAAGATACTTATGGCCTTTGACCGGAGCTAAATTTGCCACCATGGTAATTATCTCTCTGGTTGGTTCTAAGTCCATAGACTGCTTAAGCTTCAATTTCACTGTTTGGTTGTTTTTAACCTCAGTCTTGATTCCGTTATAAATAGTGGCCAATTTATCGGGGCTGACTTTCTCTCTTTGAATTATTACCTCCTTCAAGGCGTCGCAAACCGTAATAATCCTGTCGAATAGCCGATTAATAATCCTGTAAGTAAATTTGTGGCGATCCTTTAAATTAAATCCCATATCGCGCCTGCTTGATATCACCACAGGAACTCCGGCGATTCTCGCTACTATACTGCCCCAGAAATCTGATCCTTCTAAATAAGTTAACATTACCTGCACATTTTCCTTTTTGATCAATCTAATTAATCTGTTTGCCTTGCGCAAAGCATCAAAACCGTAAACCCTCTTAAGATTGAGAGTTACTGCCAGGATGCCGCTCTTTTTCAATCCCTCAAATACCTCTCCGCCCTTTAGGCAACAGATAATTACTTTAAATTTCTCAGGATCCAGGCCATAAACCAGCTGGGTAAGGTTCTTCTCCGCTCCCCCCTTTTCCCTAAGCACATCAATTAAAAAAAGCACGGTATTTTTCATCTTCGAATCAGTACCAGCCCATCCTTTTCCGCTACGGTACTGCCTAATTTCTTTATATCGGCAAAAATATCTTCTTCAACATATCGGGGGTTTAAAAGAATAAAAGAAACATTGTATTTTTCCAGCAATTCCTCTCTTTCCTTTTTTGTGGTATCCTTCTCAAAGAAGCGTATATTATCGCGCTTCCTCTCGTAACGATCTTTGATTAAAGGATTACCCTTAAGGAAAGAGACAACCTTTCCGGAAAAAGTAGGTAATACCCATGAGGTTTTCAGATCAGAGATAACCACGTCGTATGTGCCGATTTCGTTCTCAAAATATGAAAATTTATTAACTACATCCTCCCAATCAGGCTTATGGAAAATTACTTTTTTATCCTTTAATGTTACAAAATGCCGAAAGTAATCTCTCCTGGCTAAGTTTAAGTTATAGGTCAACGCACAAACAAAAAGCCCTATAAATACTAATTTAAGCAAATTCGAATCTGTTTTGCAGGATAACGCTCCCTTTATTGTTGAACTGGAGAAAAGTTCCCATTCCCTGAATTTATAAGCAATCGCTAAATGTAAATAAAAAACCCAAAAAAACAAAAAGCGGTGACCCAAGACTACCGGATAAAAATAAGATAAAATATAAAGAGCAAAGAAAGATAAAAACCCCAAAATAATAAGCATGTTTTTTCTCTTCACGATATATTCCCAGATGAAAAGAATTCCCAAGAGCATAGGCCCCAAGCGATACATTACTGTTCTCGTGTAAAACAACGAACGAGGGCTAAAGCCCTTCTCAGCAAGCTTGGAAGGACGGACAGAGAAAAATAAATCGTACATAGAGAAATAGGGCCAAAAAAAAGTAAAAAGCATAGATATAAATGGCAGTGTTGCGACTAAAATTCTCTCTTTAAATTTTGCCTGCTTTTCAATCATTGCCAATATTATGACGGTTACAAATAAAAGAGAGCCTGTTAATGGATGAGATTGGAATGTTAAAAAACTGAGTATAAAAGAGACAGAATAATATTTGATTTTATGTATCCTGAGATATCTGACGATAAAATAAGAGCACCAGAAAAAACATGAAAATGCAAAGAACGACGGATAGACCAAGTGCGCAATCAGGGAATTAAACTGATATGAGTTACTCCAGAAAAAACTTCTTCCCCAAAAGAAAAGCATTGTCACGAGCATATACAGAGGTAGTCTTTCGTCCTTGAAGTATTCTTTGATAAAATAATATAATCCTGTCAAGAATAATAGAATATTAACAATACTTGCCAGTGCAAATGTCGTAAAAACATTCAATTTGAGTGCATTTTTTACAAGCGACCAAAACAATAACCAAATTGTATATCTGGGGGAAGGGTCCAATGAATTTATATGCGGGTTTTGTGGCATCATCGGATGGATAGACAGTTCCTTTAAACTGGCTGAATGTTCCCAATAATCCTCGACAAATAAATGGTAAGGATAATTAAAGGATGCGAAAATGAAAAAAATCATTATCGCAACTGCGAAAAACCAATATTGTGAAAATACTAATTTAGTATCTGCCATTATTGAAACTGCTCCTGTAAAATATCCTTTAATTGGCTGCCCAAAACCCTAAGGGAAAAGTTGTTTTGATATAATTCATAGCCATTTTTTGCAATCTTTGTTCGCAGATTCACATCCTGCTTAAGTTGCCGAATTGCCTTTGCCAGAGGAAGGTATTGACCCATGGCGCATAATAAGCTATTTTCTCTATCAATCAGCAGCTCTCTTGACGCAGGAGAATCTCCAGTAACCACAGGTTTTCTCATCGCCATGCATTCATATACCTTGTTAGGAATTACCCGCTTTGCCTTTGCCGTATTACCGAAGATTCCCAAACAGATATCCGCCCTTCTTATCTCCTCAGCTAACTCTACCGGAGGCATAAAATCAACAAATTCGATATTTTTTACCTTTAACTCTTCGGCCAATTTAACTATAGAATCATATTCGTCACCAGAGCCGATTATTTTGAAATAAACCTCTTCTTCTTCAAGCTCCTTTGCCGCTTGGATAATATAAGGTAACCCGTGTAAGGGGATATATTTTCCATGGAAAAGTACGGTAAATGGCCTTGAATCACTAGCTACCTGACAAGGCCTAAATATGGAGTCATCGGCACCGATAAAAATGCGTTTAAACTTCTCTCTAGGCAAATTATACTCAGTACAAAAATAATCAATGTGCGCATTAGTATCCAAAATAACCAAATCTGCCAATTTGCAGGCGTACTTATCTACCCACCGTAAGATCCTCGACTTAAAGGTCCCCTTTTTCACAACCTTCCTATCCAACACTAAAGAATCATATAGCGAAAGAAAGGCATCAAAGACCAGAGGAATATTCTTGATCTTACTTAAGGCCTTGGCGATAAAAACATCAAAATGACCGCTGTAGCCTACAATCATAAAATCAGATCGGGAGGAAAACAAAAATTTCCAGGATAATTTTGTGTAGACCCAGCTCATTCTCAATAATAAGGATATATCTAACCAACGACTAGAAGCCCTGGCCACCTTCTCTTTGGTATTTAGCCAGATCTGACTGTGGCACTCTGTGACCTCAACGCCGTTGTTGGTCAATCCCAAGATGATGATTCTATTGCGCGGATAATCCTTATCATATGTTCCCCAATAGCATACTTTCATCTCTGCCTCCTGAATGAATTCACGCAGAGATAACCTTGTATTTTCTTTAGGTCATCTTTTCTGATTTCTCTGGAAACGTATAAAAGTAGAAAATAAACCACGTATAATATTGAATACTTTAAGAGTAGTAAAGGTCCTGCTGTATAGAAGACTCTACAGAGCAAAGATATGATCAAAGAAGCTACCACGACCTTCAAAAATGATGGCAGTGCAATCAGGGTGCCAAACCTCCTAAAAACGAAGATTGCACTGAAGCAGCAACCGAGTAGCATCGTCAGAGTCGTAGCAATCGCTGCCCCTTGTGTACCGTATAGCGGGATTAACTTCCAATTTAATATTAAATCTATAGGAACCAAAAGGATGCTAATTAGCAAAACCTTTTTTAACTCATTGTTTGCTACTAATATGGTGTTCAGGGTAAGAAAGCAACAGAGAAATCCTGCGCCGAAAATTAAAATACTCAAAATCGACCCGGCTGCAAGATATGTCGAAGAATAGACTAAAGAGATCAATTCCCCGGAAGTAGCTGTGATTAGCATGATACCTGGTATTAATAAGATCAAAAGGAAACGTAAGGCTTGATTAATATACCTCTTGGTTGATTCTCTATCCCCCTGACTTATTGAATTCGACAAACAGGGCAGTAAAGTAATAGTCAAAGAGTAAAATACAAAGTAAGGAACTCTTGCAAAAGATGTCGCTGAGGCATAAAAACCTGACTGTGCTGGTTCTTGAATCAAGGCTTTTACCAATAATAGATCAAGGCACATTAGAAAATGATAGACAAAACAATAGAGGGTATAGGGAGTTGCGAATTTGACTACCTTCTTCCAATCGTATTTAGCCGCCTTCTGCTTAATTCCCACAAGATACTTAGCTACAAATAATGCAACAATTGAAGCAATGATATTTCCAATCAAGGCCCCATTTAATGAAAATCCCATTAAAACAAGTAGAAGAATGGACCCAATCCTACTAATTCCGTAGACTGCAATTGCTATGGCGTTCCTGACAAAATGGCGCAATCCTCCTAACGTATTATGAAAGAGCATATAATAGGCCATAAACGGTACATCTACTGCTGCCAATCTAAGATAAAAAGTAAGTCGTTTATCATTTAATAGAGACGCGATCAATGGCGCAGTAACAAAAATTATCAAACATATTGCGACTGTAAGAATCATCTCCATTCTTATAGCTACATTCATTATACTAGATGCATGCTCTTCATTCTCAGCAATGAACTTTTTAACAGTAGCAGGAATTCCTGAATTAGCGAGAATTTCGAACCAGACTAAAATAGAAATTATAACTGCGAACATGCCATACAGCTCAGGTCCCCACAATCGTGCTAACCCGATGTGTATTCCCCAATTACAGGATACGAGTATGATCTGGGCAAGGCCAATGGCAATAATTCCTCTTCCGATTCTCTGATCCATTTTAAGCTTACCCCTTCTCCCTCTTGCCGATAACTTTTGCTGGTACACCGGCTGCAATACTGTAGGCAGGAATATCCTTAGTTACCACTGCCCCGGCACCCACTACACATCCGTCTCCTATTGTCACGCCTGGCACAACAACAACGTGAGCCCCCAACCATACATCGCTGCCAATTTTAATTCTTTCATGTGATTTCCCTTGCAGCGCGATAAATCTTGAAGCGTCTTTATATTTATGATTCACAGAGATCAATGCACAATGACTAGCTATCTGAGAGTATTTTCCAATCTCAATTCCGCCGCTACCATCAAACCAGGAGAACTGACCGATGCATACGTTATCACCGATTACGATATCCTTAGGTCCTGCCTTTAAAACACAATACCGGGGCAGATGTACGTCATTGTCTATTTTAATCATACTTGCTTTGCCGTCTTTTTCCCTAACACCGGCATCTAGTGTGCTGCCCTCGCCGATTGATACCCGATCACCTAAAAAAATCCTTTGCGGGGCATTTAGCCGGATATTTTTTTCGATAAAACAAGTTGAACCGATCTTCCCCAGGATAAATTTATAAGCAACCTGCCGCAATATTACTCCGAAGACAGTAGGAAGAGCAGAAAAGAATAATAGGATTAACCCTCTCCAAAGGAATCTTAAGACAGATTTCTCCCCTGTCTGTCTTTGAACATATTTCCAGAAATTATCCCGAATATCTCCTTTTGTGATACTCAACAGCTCATCGCGTATTTCTAAACTTGCTTTTTCCATATTAACCCTTCCCTAGAGGAATTTCTGACTTTCGTTTCTGCCTAGAGAGAAGAAACTTGAAATATCCGAACAAATCCTTTACAATTGCAGTCTCGACAAAGCAGCTGGATACACAGTTGTAGCATTTACTCTTGAGCAACTGGCCACGTTTGATCAGATTACCAGGTCGATGATATAGTTCCCAAGCGCTACTCTCAAGGCAGTTCCCAATTTTATCTGCTAACAAACAGTAAGAGAGTTCGCCGTAAGGGTCAAGCATAAACCCGTCTAGCAAAAAAACACAGGGAAGACTTCTAGCTTCCCCTTTACCTAAAATATTAATCAGATCGGAGTAATAATAAGCTGAAAAATTTAGTAACGACTTTTCTTCCGACATTCTCTTAATAAAGGAAAGCATAAACTCTCTGTTTTTGCCTTTGAATTGTAAATCATCTTCCAATGCTTTATTGTCATAGAATTGATCGGTAGAACAAGCAACAATAAATTTCGTATAAACACCTAACTTCTCTGCCCACTGCCGCAGATTTGCGGCATCGTAAAGATTCTCAGGTGTCAGTGTACAATTGATGCCGTATCTTAAATTGGAGTTTTTTTGAATATCTTTAATCTTTGCTATACTCTGGTTAACCTTATCAAATGCCCCGGGAATATTCCTGATGTAATTGTGCGTTGCAGCCATGCCATCTAATGAGATACCGACAAAAAAATCTAGCCCTTTACCAGAACAAATCCTAGTTATCTTGCTGCATTTTTCCTGAATTTGTAAAGGATTAAGGCCGTTCGTGGTAATTATAATTTTCATTAACTTTGGCATTTTCTTTACAGCCAATTCGATGATTTCAGGTAGATCTTCCCTCAAGGTCGGTTCTCCGCCGGTTAAGCTAATGATTTCGAGCGACTGAAATAGTTTATCAGAAAATACTTTATTTATCTGATCTAGAGGCATCTCCGGCTGTGTTTTTTTCTTCCATATATTGCACATCCTACAACGAGAATTGCATTTATACGTCACCGCAAAGAGTAGGTGCTTAGGGCCCAAGGTTCTAAAACTACTTTCAATATGATAGTCATAGAACCCTCTTAAATAGGTTAATTGATGTTTTAATAACATACGAGCCGATAATCTACGGGAAAGATCCTTCATAATTTATATACCACCTGAATGCGCAAAAGTTAGCCGGGAGTAAAGCTTCTCGAATCTCTCGCTCAGCTTCTGGGAAGAGTATTGATTCTCCATCTTCTCACGAGCCTTACGGCCTAGAGAATCACGCAATGCTGAATTTCCAATTAAATTCCTTATATGCTTAATAAACAGATCATCTACTCCGGGCGTAATCATCATTTCTTTCTGATCAACAAAATCCAGCCCCTCTACCCCCTTAGCTGTAGTTACAATCGGCCGGGAACAGGCGGCTGACTCGAGAATCTTAACTCGAATACCTGAGCCTAAATCTAAGGGAACTAAGATTATGTCTGAAGCAGAGATGGCATCTAAATAAGGCTGACCATGAAGATAACCTGTAAAAATCATCTTCTCCTTTTTATACTTTAAAACGTATTGAGCATTGCGACCAACTATGAGGAATTTAGTATCGGGGTAATCTTTTATAATCGCTGGATAAATAACCTCGGAGATCTTCCTTACTGCCTCAATATTGGGAACTGTTTCAAAGGTGCCCATAAAACTTAAAATTATCTCCTTATCCTGCACTCCATATCGTTCTCTGAATGCCGAGCGCCCCTCTGGGGTGAATTTAAATTTATTTAAATCTTGGCAGGGAGGGATCACCTCTATCTTCTCCTCAGGGATACCTAGTAACTCTACATGCTGTCTTTTGTCAACTTCTGACAACGTCACAACTCTATCAGCCAGCCTGCAAGCGAACCTCTCTATCTGCTTTAGAGGAAGAGTGATATACCATTTTCTTCCCATATCTCTAAATTTGGAGTACTCACAATTATGGTTATAAAAAACCAGCGGTTTCTTGAATTTCATCTTCATCAGAATCCCTGCGAATACTGAATATATGGTCTCGCACTGAATTAGATCACAATGAGAATCTCTCATCATCCGTTCAGCTGCTTTGAAATACAGGGGATTGAAGAGGAGTGAAGGCATTTTCAGGCGATCTAATATTGACCGTGGACAATATTCCACAGAGATGCCTTCCTGGGCAGGACTGCCGTTTGTGTTCTGCGAATGAATACGAGTCAGCAAAAGGTGTATACGGTTATCACTGGAGATGCATTTTAGAAGATCGTAAACTAACCTCCCTGATCCGTGAAAGGGTGGAAATATATCGAACGGAACTAAAAGTAATATTTTTCTCATATCCTATCATCACCTATAAAAAAGTAATCTGCCTATAATTGACTTTGCGCCCCTGAATACTTTTCTGGTTTCTCGCAGATTACTCATTCTCTTCAACGTATCAAAAATGAAAGTTGGCCTGAAATAGAAGTGTCTGTGGGCATATAATCTGATAGTATCTACATCCTCTTTAGAAAAGTTCTCTGTTTCAATAATCGCATTACAAGCTGCAAAATCCTTCCATTGATTAACCCTTAACCAACCATTACTCTTACACTCTTCATAGAGTTTGGTTCCCGGATGAGGAACAACGATCGCAAACTGTGCACTACTTGGTTTCAAACTTTTAGCAAATTCTACGGTTTGCTTCATCTCCGCTTGGGTCTCACCGGGTATACCCAATAAGAAGAAAGCCTGCGTCTTGATGCCTAATTTGCGACATAAGGCAAAGGCCCTCTGGGCATCCTCAAGCTTAATCCCCTTTTTGATCTTATCGATAATCCTCTGAGATCCTGATTCTACGCCAAAAAAGATATTGTAACACCCAGCTGCCTTCATCTCCTTGAGCAGCTCTTCATCCACCTTATCAACCCTTGCCTGACAGAACCACTTTAGCTTGATTCCCCGCTCTCTAATTAACTGACAGATCTTAATCAGACGTGCTTTATTAAAATTTATCGTATCGTCATCAAAGTATATTTCCTTAACATCATATTTTTCTTCCAGTTGTTGAAGTTCTTCCACCACATTCTCAGGACTGCGCGCCCTGAATTTCTTTCCGTACATGGTGTTAGGCCAAAGGCAATAGGTGCATCCGTACGGGCAACCGCGTGACGTACATACACTGGTACCCTTTAATCCTCCGTAGTGAGCGGTCTGGTAAGGCTCGATCTTTACAATATCCCTATCCGGGAAGGGGATCTCATCCAGATCATCCACCAATGGTCTCTGAGGATTAAAATGAATACCGCTAGCATCCCTCCAGGATAAACCATCAACCTTACTAATATCCCGGTTCTTTGATAAGCTCAGGGCCAAATCTCTCAGCGTGTACTCGAATTCCCCCCTGCAGATACCGTCTACAAACGGATTCTCCTCTAGAATCTCTTTGTGAAAGAAAGTAGGGTGGGAACCTAGGAGAACGGTGAAGAGGTTGGGTAATTTCTCTTTTAAGGCTTTTGCTGTAGCAAGATCATAGTCAATTGAAGGGGTAGAGCATTCGATTACCACCATATCCGGACGTATCTTGGCAGCAGCGTTAGAGAAATCATCAATCGACAACTCATCGACGATCCCGTCAAGGAAACATGCATCTATCCCGGCCTCCTTTAATACTGCCACGGTATAACCCAAATACAGCGGATACTCGATATATTTATCCTTCCTTTTATGCGGCCACCTGACATCTGATCTTACTCCGTATCCCGGACCCGGCCAGGGAGGGTTAGTTACTAAAACCTTCATCTTTTGATTCTCCTATTTTATTAAACTTCTGCTCTCTAATTCATTACGCGCTACTTCATAACTATCCACTGCGGTCTGGCTCTTTACCCAGCGGATTAACTCTAAGAATCCTTGCTCAAACTTCACGCGCGGCTCATAACCGAGAGTCTTTTTTATCCTTGTGATATCTCCGTAACAGTGCCGGATATCACCTTCTCTAAATTTATTCACTATCTCGGGTGTAATCTTGCCTTCTTTATCTAGCTCTTTCAGTAAGATATCTAGTAACTGCTGTAGATTTGTGCTTCTACCGGTTCCTACGTTAAAGACCTCGTAATCCGCCTCCCTCTTCTCCATCGCCAGTATATTTGCCTGGACGATGTCGGAAACATGAGTAAAATCTCTGCCCTGGAGGCCATCCTCAAATACAATCGGATTAAGACCGTTAAGAATCCTTCCTGAAAATATTGCCGCTACCCCTGTATAAGGGTTTGAGAGTGATTGTCGGGGACCGTAGACATTAAAATATCTTAAGGCCACCGCGGGAATATTATAAGCCCTTCCCACGCTGATAAACATCTCCTCCTGGTCACGTTTGGAGACAGCATATACCGATGTAGGAAATAAAGGCTTGTCTTCGTCTGTAGGAATAGGTTTTACCTCTTGCCGGCAATTCGGACACTTCATCTCCCATTGATGCCTGGATAACTGTTCTGCAGAGCGTAACTTGGGAAAGACTATTCCGCAATCGTTACAGCTATACTTGCCTTCTCCGTAAATCGACATTGAGGAAGCTACAATCATTTTTTCAATATCCTGTTTTTCGTTCACGATGATATCGAGAAGATTTGCCGTACCTAACGCATTGACTTCGGTATAATAAGATATCTCATACATTGACTGCCCTACACCTACAGCAGCTGCCTGATGGAATATGATCTCTGCCCCTTTGATTGCTTTTTTCAGTGCCTGGCGGTCCCGGACATCAGCTACAATAACCTCTGCATCTTTGTGTAAATACTCGGGTATCTTTGCTTCTTTACCGTGTACTTGAGGAGTAAGATTATCAAAGACTTTAACCTTATGGCCCCTTTTGACCAACTCTTCTACTAGATGTGATCCGATAAATCCTGCACCGCCGGTAACCAAAATTGACTTCATTCTATTTCTCCTTTGATTGCAATTCTATCTTACGTACCCGGTATAAGGTATCTTCGATTAAACGCCTGTTGGATGAGATTAAATCTCCGATTAAACCCAGCATGAACATTTGAAATCCTATTATCAGGAAGACTGCTGATAAGATTAGTGACTGTATATGTCCTGCCTGCCTGCCGGTTACAATATAAAAATATATAAACCTTAATCCTAACAATACTCCCAGGCCAAATAATGCGCCTCCGATATAAAAAAATACCCTCAGAGGCTGATACATGGTATACATCCGGATGATTGTTGTCGCAGACCTCTCGATGTATTTGAGGATACTTGAGAAGAGTCGTGATTCGCGAAGCTTTTTATTTGTTCTGATCGGGACACTGACGATAGCCATATGCTTCTTTCCGGCCTGGATAATCGTCTCCAGGGTATAGGTATAGGGAGAGACAATATTTATATTTAAAGCCATCTCCCTGCTGTAGGCGCGGAAACCGCTGGTTGCATCCGGTACATCTGTCTCAGAAAACTGCCTCACCGCCCAGCTACCGATTCGCTGTAATTTTTTCTTGATCAAGGAGAAATCCGGGTTTGAATCTATATCCCGCGCCCCCACAACAAAATCTGCATCGCCCTCTAAAATTGGCTTGATTAGTTTTGCTATATCTTGACCGTTATATTGGTTATCCGCGTCGGTATTGACAATGATATCCGCTCCTAACCTTAAAGATGCATCGATACCAGCTGCAAATGCCCGGGCCAGACCTCTTTGATTCTTAAGCCTGAGAATATGGTCAACCCCTATCTCTTTTGCTACCTCTACCGTACGATCTGTAGAGCCATCATCGATGACCAATAATTCTATCTTATCGATCCCCTTAATTTGACGGGGTATATCCTTTACTGTTAAAGGTAAAGACTGCTCTTCATTTAAACAGGGGATTTGCACAATCAGTTTCATCTTTTATAATCTCCAATATAATAATCCTGAGTCCTGTAATAACTCTTGATCAAAAGAACCTTTGACGTCGACTACCACACCGCCGGTATGATTATTCTTTAGATGTCTTTTTAGATTAGTGATTGTCAGGTCTCTTTTAAATATATCGTGACTTACGGCGATTACTATTGCATCTGATTTAAGATTAGGCTTATATTCGGTTAATTTAATACCATATTCCTTCTTTACTGATTTTTTGTCGGCTAAAGGATCGCAGACAACTACGTTAACTCCGTAGTCTTTAAGCTCTTTTATGATATCGATTACCCGGGAGTTGCGTATATCGCTGATGTTTTCTTTAAAGGTAATCCCCATCACCATTACCTTGGCTCCCTTTACCCTCTTCTTTGCTTCGATCAAAAGCTTGACCGTCTCCTGAGCAATAAACCGGCCCATATTGTCGTTGATTCTGCGTCCTGCCAGGATAACCTGAGGATGGTAACCGATCTCCTCTGCTTTAAAGGTAAGATAATAGGGATCGACTCCTATACAGTGACCGCCGACAAGCCCGGGAAACATCTTGATAAAGTTCCATTTAGTTCCTGCTGCCTTGAGAACCGACAAGGTATCGATTCCCATCTTATTGAAAATTATCGCTAACTCGTTTATCAGGGCGATATTCAGATCCCTTTGAGTATTTTCTATTACCTTGGCTGCCTCGGCACACTTAATTGAGCGGGCCTTGAACACGCCTGCTTTTACAATCAAGCCGTAAACCTTGGCAATCTCATCGAGAGCTGCTTTATCGCATGCGGAGACAACCTTAATTACATCTTTAATACTGTGGATCTTATCTCCCGGGTTAATCCGCTCCGGTGAATACCCGACTTTAAAATCCTTCCCGAATTTGAGCCTCGAATTTCTTTCTATGATCGGCACACAGATATCTTCTGTAACCCCGGGGTATACTGTTGACTCAAAAACAACCATACTCCCTCTGGATAGATTCCTTCCCACTATCTCTGAAGCGCCGGTTAAATGAGTTAGGTCGGGTTGTTTATTCTTGGATATCGGCGTAGGCACAGCAACTATAATAAACCTTGCTTCTTTGAGTCTTTTAGGATTTGAGGTAACCTCAAAATAGGAAGCGGATTTAATCTCTGATCGCTTTAGTTCATGATTAGTATCTGTGTATCTCTTTAGACTAGAGATGCGCTTCTTATTTAAATCAAATCCTAGCGTCCTTGCAACCTTTCCGAATTCAACTGCCAAGGGAAGACCAACGTAACCAAGGCCGATGATTGCAATCTTCTCCTTTTTGGACTTGATCTGATTATAGAGACCCATATCTTTACCTTTCTATTGATTAAGGTTTATAGGGTTTAAGGTGAATCTTAGGCTGAGTCCTAGTCCTGGCTTATTTTTTCTTCTTTCTGATCAACAATCCTGTAGCTAAACCAGCTAATCCTAAACCAAGGATGGCTACTGTAGCCGGCTCAGGAATAACGGTCACGACCCCTGTAGGAGTCTCGCCGCCATTGCCACCGCCACCACCACCACCCAATGCTGCAAAGCCTGAGCCGCCTCCGCCGCCATCACAACCGGCGAGCGCGACTAAGGTGATCAGAATAAATAGTAACTTTCGCATCTCTTCCTCTCCTTTTTTCTTAGTCAACTTTTTTCTCTTTAAAATACTCAACCGTTCTCTTTAGGCCTTCCTGAAAACGAACCTGAGGAGTAAATTTTAATGTTTTCTTGATCCGCGAGATATCTGCGCAGGTACGAAAGACATCACCCGGACGGGGATCTAAAAATGCCGGTTTTATATTCTTGTTGATAATCTTATTTAGTGAATCTACTAATTCTAATACTCTATGGTCCCTTCCGTTAGCAACGTTAAGGATTACGTGCTTTACCCCGGGAGTTTGCGCGGATAAAATATTCGCCTCAACCACGTTATCAATATAAGTAAAATCCCTCGACTGCTTACCAGTACCAAAAATAGGCGGTTGCTCGTCTCCTAGAATACAATCGATGAATTTAGGAATTACCACTGCATATTCATCATCCAAAGCCTGCCTGGGACCAAAGACATTAAAATATCTCAGACATACTGTTTCTAGATTAAAGTACTCTGAAAAAATACGGCAATAATACTCCCCGGTCAATTTACTCAAGGCATAGGGTGAAATCAGTAACGGATAGGCATCTTCTTTTTCGGGAAATTTATCCGTATCCCCGTACACTGAACTTGAAGAGGCAAATACCAGACGCCTGACTTTATTCTTTGATGCTGCCTGGAGTAAAAATAGGGTCCCGTCTATATTTACGTCATTATAACTCTCAGGGTCTTTTAGTGACTTTGGTACAGAGCGCAGAGCTGCCTGGTGTAAAATATAATCTACGCCTCGACAAGCCTGATCACAGGTATTTTTATCCCTGATATCCCCTCTGATTAATTCATAGGTATCCTTACCAAGTCCCTTGGCAAACTCCAGATTCTCCTCCTTACCGCTTGAAAAGTTATCCAAGACCCTGACAAAATGCCCATCTTTTAATAATCTCTCTGTAATATGAGAACCGATAAATCCTGCACCGCCAGTGACTAAATAGCGCAACGACGCTCCTTTTGTCATTTATCCCCTCCGTCTAACTTATCTACTGCTATCTCCAGACTGTTCACGCGCTTGAATAGAGTATTCTTGGCTTTGCTAATATTTTCCATTGCCACTTTCTGCGCATCAAGAGCATTATTAACTTCCCTAATCTCTCTGTTAGCTTCTTCGATCTTAATATTCGTGACTTTCAGCTCTGTCTTTATTTCCCCCAATCTCTCGAAGAGTGCTTTTGTTTGAGCACCATAGCCATCTATCATCCTCTTTGTATCAGCCAACTTTGCCAAGACATCCCTTCTTTCAATGGAGTGTACCTGCATTCTCAAAAATAAAAAGTAGGTCAGTGCCGCATTCCCGGCCAGAAGCAAGATCAGGATTATCCCGATAAACCATACCACAAAGACCCTGGAAGAATAATTCCTTATTAATCCCATGCTCATAGTTATACTCCTATCTCTTTTTTGATCTGTTCTGCTAATGAATTGGCTATATTCTCGATTAAGTTCTGATTCTTTCCTTCGACCATCACCCGTGCCAGGCGCTCGGTACCGGAATATCGTAGGAGGATCCTTCCCTGATTCTTTAGTTGTGCGGTGTACTTGCGAATCCTCTGATTAAGTAGGGGAATCTGACTAAAGGGTCTCTTCTCCCTTACTGCTACATTCACCAACACCTGCGGTAATTTAGTAATACACCTTGAGAGTTCACCCAGAGAAGTCTTACTCTCTTTCATTACATTGAGGATCTGTAAAGCGGTAAGCAGCCCGTCAGGGGTGGATAGATAATCTAAAAATATGATGTGCCCTGATTGTTCCCCGCCCAGATTAAGCCGATTCTTAAGCAGTTCCTCCAAAACGAATTTATCGCCTACATTAGCGGTGATTATCTTCCCGCCGCTCTCCTCTATCGCTATTTTAAGGCCGTAATTACTCATCACGGTTGCCACAATCGCATTCCGGGGTAGTTTATTCTTTTTTAAGAGGTGCTTGGCGATAATCGCTAAAGTATAGTCACCATCTAAAACTTCCCCTTTTTCATTGATAATGATCCCTCTGTCTCCGTCGCCGTCAACCGCTATACCGATATGCGAACGGGTTCTTTTCACCAGCGCTCTTAAGAAGCTCGGATCAATCGCCCCGCCGAGATTGATGTTATCTCCGCAGGGGTTATCGTTAATGCAAAAGACCTTTGCTCCTAAGCCACTAAATAGCCTGCTGCCAAAGGGAGACGCTGCCCCAAAGGCACAATCCAAAGCTATGCGCATACCTTTCAGACTCAGTCCACCTAAGGTTGAAGTGAGGAACTTAATGTATCTTTCTTGGGCATCTTTTATCTTTCTGAACCTGCCGGTTTTTCTCTGCGGCCGCTCTTTTAACCTGTGGGTTAAGCTGTCCAATATAATATCCTCTATTCTCGCCTCTTCTTTAGTTGAAAACTTGTGGCCTTTGGAGTTAAAGAATTTTATGCCGTTATCCGTGGCTTTATTATGTGAGGCAGAGATCATAATCCCCATATCCGCCTTCAGGTTCCTGGTTAAAAAAGACAATCCGGGTGTAGTGATTATTCCTACGGTTAATACATCTATACCCCATTTCTTAATTGCATCGGCAAGCAATCCTTCGATTTGCTGACCACTTAAACGGGTGTCTTTGCCGATGACTATTTTAGGGACAGTCCCCTTCGCTTTGCTCGGGGACAGTCCCTGTTTTATAATGAAGCGGGCGATCCCGTTTCCTATTTTTGTGATCATCTCATCGGTCAAAGGATAAACCCCGGGAGTGCCCCTTATGCCGTCTGTACCGAATAACTTTTCTCTTTTAAATCTGTTTTTCATTTAGACTTAGAGGTATCTATAAAGGTAACCCGGAATATGGTATTGGATGTTTGTCAAAACGTATCCTAAGATCTTTGCCTGGGCTTGCCTCAATATTCCGTCGCTATGCTTGACCACACCCTTCTGGGTTTTACCGGCCTTGATTACCATAAGCACGCCGTCTGTCTGAGCACCCAATAAGCCGGCATCGGTAACCGGTATAATCGGAGGGGTATCAAAGATGACGTAGTCATATTTTGACTTGAGTAAGTTAATCAAACCCCTCATCTTTGCCGAACCCAGAATCTCAGCGGGATTAGTGGGGATCTTTCCGACAGGCAAAATAGTCAAGTTGTTTATACCTATATTAATCAAGATATCATCAATATTGGCACCGTCATAGATTAAATCGGATAATCCCAACTCTGCATCAAACCCCAGGTACTTGCTGATCTTGGCCCGGCGCAGGTCGGCATCTACAAGAAGTATCTTCTTCTTATTTAAGTCATGTGCCATGGAGATAGAGAGATTTATTGCGGTGATCGTCTTACCCTCGGAGTGGGTGGAGCTGGTAATCGTAATAACCTTTATCGGCTTATCTGTCTTTATAGACTGGATATTAGTGCGCAGCCTCTTATATTGTTCAGCAACCGGAGAACGCGGCTCGAAGAAAGAGACAATCCGCGGATCAATCTTAGAATCTACCGTTCTTTTGGCGATAAACTCATACTTGACATCCGACTTCTTATCCAGCTTCTCTATCCTCTCTATTCTCTCTTTAGCTGCTTTCTTTAGTGCTTCGGTAATCTTTCCCATCTGAATTCTCCTTTTGATTAATTCTGCCCTGAGTTATGCAGATCTCTTTCTTTGATAGTTTCTTGAATCATCTTTTCGCTAATTTTTTTGGTATCATAAATATATCCAGAAATCAGGGCGCTGTCGCAGACAAGATTGATGATCCTGGGGATACCTTTAGAATGGGAGTGAATTAGATCAAGCGCCCCGCGCTCAAATAAATTGTGCTCTCCGTTGGAGCTAACTAATTTGAGACGATGCGAGATGTACTGACCGGTCTCATCTCTATCCAGCGCATTCAAATGATAATAAACTGCGATCCTCTGCTTGAACTGCTCTAAATTGACATTCTCCAATTTTTTTCTTAATTCCGGCTGGCCCAGGAGAATGATCTGGATTAATTTTTCTTTCTCGGTCTCAAGATTAGATAGCATTCTTACTTCCTCTAATACCTTGGGGGTTAAATTCTGTGCCTCGTCGATGATTAGGACGACGTTTAGATCATCGGCAAGCTGCTTAATCAGCCAGTTGTTTAATTTTGCCAGCAGCTTCTGTTTAGTCCCGCCTTTATATTCGATCTCAAATTCATCGAGGATCTCAGAGATCAGCTCTTTGGGGGTAAGGTGGGTATTGGTAATCAGCGCCATCTTAGTGTTCAGGTCCAGCCTGTTAAATAAAGTCCTGCAGATGGTGGTCTTACCCGCACCGATCTCTCCGGTCACTACCACAAACCCCCTTCTTTCATTAATCGCATAGAGCAGACTGTTCAATGCCTCTGAATGCTTAGTGCTGGCGAAGAAGAACTTCGAATCGGGGGTGACGTTAAAAGGCTTCTCGCTAAAACCATAAAACTTTTCGTACATAGTCTTAACTCCTACCTTTTGATCATTGACATAAGCATAGTCACAGTAATTAAAGAAAAAGACACTACTAAAAAGGCCACGGCTAAGCTTATATTTCTGGTTTTCTCCTTGTCAATCTCATCCTGTGTGGTGATGCGTGAAATTGCTCCCAGTACAGGAGAATTCAATGAGTTCTTTGCATCTTCGATATCGAGGAATGAATGATCGAGGAATTCCCTCCCGAAAACCAATCCTGTTCCGGCGGCTCCACCGAGGAATAGACCCATGACAATAAGATTAAATTTATTCGGTTTTGTCGGTTTTAAAGGTAGGCGCGGCGGTTCGATAACTGTATAGCGCGTGCCTTCTTTGGAAGCCTCCAGCCGCTGGGTAATCTTAGCGGTCTCAAGACGCTGTAGTAACATCTGGTATATTCTTTTATTGACATTTATGTCTCTTGCTGAAGATACCTCGACTTTATCCATTAATAACAACTTGTAGATTGCCCTATTTATATCTTGATCCGACTCACCGGCAAAAACAGAGGATCCGGGGAAAATACTATCCTCCTCTTCGATGATGCTATCTAATTCCCTCTTCAGTACTCCCCTGGCCGTATCGTCTAACGCAGTCTCTGTTTTAGGGACTTCAAAATTACCTGATTCTAATTCCTTTTGAGATACTTGCAGTCTTCCCCTGAGATCGATTACCATTGGGTGCTTATCGGTAGAATCCACAAGTAATGCTTTCAGCTTCTCTTCAAGTTGATTAATCTCGGATTCTTTTACCTTTCTTTTATAAATCGCTAACTGCTCTTTTATAAAACGTATCGCCACATCCGTCTCTCTAGTCTGTGATTGCATGTTCTTCTCAATCAAGATTTCGGTTATGGTCTGGGTAATCAATTGAGTCATCTGGGGGTCCCCTCCGATGTAGGAGATCCGGATAATATTGGGCCTGCGCATAAAAACGTCTATATTGTTTCTTAGATTCGTGATAAACCCTTCGAACTCTAGTTGAGTTGTGATATTTTTTGCCAGATTCAACTTATTGGTTAACTCAACTAAACTGTTCCAGCCTAAGACAACCTCTCTGATACTTTGGATTCTCTGGGATGCTGTAGTGGAAACAGCGAGGTTTTTGATCAGGGGATTGATAATCTTCTCCTCTTCCACCAAGATCGTCGTACTAGATCTATATTTAGGAGGCGTCAGGAAACAGGCCATAATCCCAATCACCAAACCGGCAAAAATCGGCGCGATGAATAACCATTTTCTGCGAAAGAGTACCCTTAAGATATCTAGGGGGTTGCGAAATTTTGAGAAATCTTGATTTTCCATTCTTAATCTCCTTTTAACTTGCTGAATTAAATCTTAACGTAGTGTTTCCGAAGCTCTTTTGCCGCTGGAAACACTCTCTGGACCGGAAGCCGCTATACCTACTGTTGAGGCTGCCGGGCTGATCACTCTGATTATCTTAGCCATTACTGTTGAAGGCACATAAAGCACATCTCCGGGACGCAAATTGATATTCTTCTTAAGGTTGCCTGCGTAGAGAATCGAATAAAGGTCTATCTTCTTGACTTCGGGTTCTCCGCTTGCCGTAGGGGTGATGATCTGGCATTTGCGCATGGCTGCGGAGTGAGTAGGAAGGCCTGCTTCAAATACTGCTTCCCGTACAGGTATATTCTCTGAGCGCATATAGTATTTGCCCGGGGCAGTAACTTCCCCTAAAACATAAAAGACCTTGCTCTTAAAATCGATAATCGTCACTGTTACCTGGGGATTATTCACATAAACCGAAAGAACATCGGCAATTTTTACCTCCAGTTCCTGCTTGGTCATACCCTTAACGTCTATATCTCCGACAAACTCATACTGAATCACGCCTTTCTTGTTTATCGGGAATATTCCGGTGAATTCGGGATGACGCATCACGCTGATCTCAATAATATCATCGGCACCGAGCGTATATGTCATGGGGTCGAAATTGGTTTCACCTGTCTGATTAGTGGTAACCGTGGTTGGCAGCTGAATCTCTATTGAGTCATTTGTTTCTGTGACCTGCACTTCATCAGATTGCGCTGTAACCTGGCCGCTATAAACCAACAAAATAAAACTCAAAATCAGCAATTTAGTCAATATCTTCATTTTGTTCCTCCTCCATGATAATAATCGTTTCCTTAAAGCTTTTTAGGGTCTTCAGGTCATCATTATTATAGATGCGCCAGCCCCGCCAATCTCTTTTGGCAGGCCTGACTTTTTTAGCCTTCTCCCAACGGACTATGGTCCTAGGAGTAACACCGATCCTCTCTGCTACATCCGTTATACTCATTCTTCCGTCATTCACTTTAACCCTCCGTGTTTAAAAATTATTCTGATTATACCTGTCATAGTCTGTCCTAATTCGTCCTAGTTTATCCTGTAAAGTCATGTAACTTCTTATACAGCAACTTCCATGCCAAGTCAAGGGAATTCGCACAAATATACAGCTTTAGTTTATAACAGATTGGAAACAAAGGAGTTGTGATATCGGTATTTTGCAAAGACTTACTGCTCTGTCCGGAGATTAATCGATAGATGTTGTTTTATATCAACGCTAAAAATGCTTTCTTGTGTGCCTATAAAAGATATTCCATTATAACATTTTGCAATACATTGAGTTACAAGCGTAGTAGATTATTGTAAACAAAGTTCCTAAAGATAACGTTTTCATTTTCTGGTAATTTACTGATTCTGGAGGGGTATTCGAGGGATACAAATTATAATACGCGATTTATCGCTGAGTCAGAGATGTTCATTTCACGCAAGAATTGCTTAAGTAGGTTGATATCTGTGTTCTTCTCAATCTGCTCAACCCTTCTCAATGCGTCATTGCGGTCCATCTTTCCGCTTCTGACCATATTGCTAAAACCTATTTCAAGCTTACTTACGCCATAGGCCTTTCCAGTCAAATAATTGACTAAGGGAACTAGTGCGCAATCGACTCTCCAAGATGTAGCAGAGCCTTCCGGCACTGACCAACCCATCTCTCTTTGAATTGTATTTAGGATGGTATTGCGGTCCCATCTGATATAATCATAAAGATGAATATCCTTGAGGTCATGGGGTGAATCTGAACCATACTCCTTCTTCATTTTATTAAACAAGTATTTATATTTGAACATATTCACGGCAACCGGAGATATTAATCTCCTCCACTTTGAGGGAGGTTTTCTATGCACCGATAGGCTATGAAAAGGATTAGTAGATTCATCAGGTGAATCCCCCCAGATTATCAACTTAATCCCTCTCCTCCTGGCAGTATTATAGGAGGCAGACTCAAAACCATATTTACAGGCCTCACATGTCTGATCTACAACAAGGTCAGGGCCATATCGTGAGTTGATTATAAATTTCTCGGCTACTATTTTCTTTGTAATTTGGTTTTTTGAGCTTACGCGAATCAGGGGTATATCGAGACTCTTTGTGATTGCCTCGAGATTTTTGTTGGCAATTTCTGTCTCAAAATCATTATCATTATGAACAGCTAGTGGCTTGAGATTAAGAACCTTCTTGGCATAAAAAAGGGCGTATGAACTATCCCTTCCCCCACTTACCGGCACAATGCAGTCATAAGGAGCGTTTTTATCAATAGAACCAGATATCTCCCTACGCAATGCTTCTTCACCTTTGGGAACGAACTCCTTATAATCCCGACAAAGCTGACACAGCCCATTCCCATCCAATTTTATTCCCTTTGCTGTTTCAGGCATTATACACTTTTTACAACGCTTCATTAATTACTCCTTCTTTTGATAATTAGAGAGAGTATACCACATACAAATAATATTTACAAGTAGGGCCCAAAGAACGAATTGACTCACATTAAATGTTACCGAAGAGATAGATAAATTGAATCGTTGACTCATTATTCATGTTACCCAAGAATAAAGGTATTTAAAGGAGGGGTAACCTATGAGCCCACGATTCAAACGAGAATACATGGA
>JBDRLC010000043.1:0-24427 GCA_043813305.1 Candidatus Omnitrophota bacterium
TGTAGAATACCCCATCTTACCTGCACCCAGAGATTTTAATTTTGTCTGTACGACTCTGATCACCGTATCTTCCACTGCCTTAGCTGCCTTATCTTCGCCCAAAACCTCAAGCATCATTGAAAGCGCACAGATTGCTGCCAATGGATTAATCACGTTTTTACCTGTATATTTAGGAGCACTTCCTCCGATCGGCTCAAACATCGAAACACCTTGCGGATTAATATTCCCGCCTGCGGCAATCCCCATACCACCTTGCACCATCGCCCCTAAATCAGTAATAATATCTCCAAACATATTATCGGTAACGATCACATCAAACCACTCCGGATTCTTCACAAACCACATCGTAGTGGCATCCACGTGCGCATAATCAGTCCTAATATCGGAATACTCTTTAGCAACCTGATCAAAGGTTCTCTGCCATAAATCCCAGGCAAAAGTTAAAACATTAGTCTTACCGCAGAGAGTAAGCCTTTTTGCTTTATTACGTTTTTTTGTATATTCAAAGGCATAGCGGATACAACGCTCAACACCCTTTCTGGTGTTATAGGAAATCTGTGTCGCTACCTCATCCTTAGTACCCTTCTTCTGAAATTCGCCCATACCTTTATATAGCCCTTCAGAATTCTCGCGCACCACCACAAAGTCAACGTCATCTGGGCCCTTATCCTTTACCGGACAGAAATCGGCATTATAAAGCTTGACCGGCCTCAGGTTGATATATTGGTCTAAAGCAAACCTTATTTTAAGTAGTATCCCAGTCTCAAGGATGCCCGGTTTGACATCCGGATGTCCGATAGCACCAAGATATATCGCTGAGTATTCCTTGAGCTCTTCTATATCCTTATCTTCTACGGTCTTCCCCGTCTTTAGATAATACTCTCCGTCGAAATCAAAGGTCTTGGTTTCGTATTTAAAATTAAACTTCAAGCTCGCTGACTCTAAAATCTTTAAGCCCTCACGTACTACTTCAGGACCTGTTCCATCTCCCGGTATGACTGCAATTCTATACATCTGTAATCCCCTGTCTTAAATTTCCTCAATCAGCTTAACGGAATTCTTATTTAAAATTACCATATTTTTTTTATTAGCTAACGCCTTGGATAACTGGAATGATTTTGGCTCATTTGTTTTGTAAAACTTTGAATCGGTTACCGCGATAAAACTCCGCCTTTCATCATCAATAAAATCAATCACCCTCTGCCCGGGATTGATATGAATAATACCGCTTAGTGATGACCCGTCCACGCAGATAATATTAACCTTTCTTTTTTCTTTCTCTACTCTCATCAATCCGCTCCTTTCCTGAAACTGATCCAATTCATCAATCCGCCGTATTTTACGATCTCCTGCAGAAACTTAGGAAAAGCCGATACTTTATAAGTTTCACCCTTACTTAAGTTTGTTATTATACCACCTGATAAATCTATTTCAAGCTCATCTCCCTCTAAAATCCTATCTATATCCTGTAATTCCAAAAAGGGAAGACCGATATTTATAGAGTTTCGAAAGAATATCCCGGCAAAGCTCTTGGCGATTACTGCAGAGATTCCGCAACCCTTGATCGCTAAAGGTGCATGCTCTCTTGATGAGCCGCAGCCGAAGTTCTTTCCGGCCACAATTATGTCGCCGGGACTCACTGCCTTAGAAAAGTCCGGCTTGATACTCTCCAGGCAATGACTTCCTAGCTCTTGAGGATCTGTCGATACTAAATATTTAGCAGAGATGATATCATCTGTATTGATATCATTCCCTAGTTTATGAACTTTGCCTTTTATGACCATATTTACTCTTCGGGATGCGCGATCCTTCCCTGTATCGCAGTAGCCGCGGCAACTGCCGGATTAGAAAGATAAACAAATGATTCAGGATGCCCCATCCGGCCGATAAAATTACGGTTAGTCGTTGCCAAAGCCACTTCACCCTTGGTTAGGATTCCTACGTGCCCGCCCAAGCAGGGTCCGCAGGTCGGCGTTGAAAAAACTCCTCCTGCCTTAACGAATATCTCTACCAACCCTTCGTTTACTGCCTTAAGATAGACATTTTGTGTTGCGGGTATTACGATTAACTTCAAACCCGCTTTTATCTTCTTACCTTTTAAGATCCTGCCGGCAACCCTTAGATCAGAAATCCTTCCGTTAGTACAGGAACCGATAACTACCTGATCAACCTTTACATCTTTTAATTCCCTCACCGGCTTAACATTGCTGGGTAGATGCGGACAGGCGACTTGAGGCTCTAAATCAGTAATATCCCACTCATATACTTTTTCATACTTAGCGTCTTTATCGCTTTTCAACTCCATAAATTTCTTTGATACTTTGATGCCCTGACACTTTGACACTTCTTGTATGTATTCTAAAGTAATTTCATCTGGTTCGATTATCCCGGTCCGCGCACCTGCTTCAATCGCCATATTGCACATAGATAATCTATCATCCATGCTCAGCCTGCTGATTACCTCTCCGCTAAACTCCATTGCCTTATAGAGAGCGCCGTCAACTCCGATCTTACCTATCGTAAATAAGATTAAGTCCTTTCCACCTACCCATTTATTACACTTACCTTTATATATAAACTTGATCGTAGCCGGAACCTTAAACCAGCATCTACCATCGATAAAAGCGCGCGCCAGGTCAGTGGAGCCAACGCCCGTGGCGAAACTTCCTAATGCTCCGTATGTACAGGTGTGCGAATCTGCACCAATCACCAGATCACCCGGTGAGACTAATCCTAACTCCGGTAAGAGCGCATGTTCAATGCCCATACGCCCGATTTCAAAGTAATTTAAAATCTCCTGTTCTTTAGCAAAGTCCGCCAGGACTTTACACTGATTAGCGCTCCTTAGGTCTTTTGCCGGAGCAAAATGATCGGGTACCAGGACTATTTTTTTTCTATCAAAAACCTTCTTTACCCCTGACTTCCTGAACTGCTCAATCGCTAGGGGTGCCGTAATATCATTACCTAAAACCAAATCAACCTTAGCTTCGATAAAATCACCCGGACTGATGCCCTTTTTGTCCGTATGGGCCAATAATATCTTCTCTGCGATAGTATAACTCATTTAATTAGTAATTAGTAAATCAGTAACTCGTAACTAGTAAATTTCTTAGTAACTAATATAGCCTCACCTAGATTATCATTCCAAAATTATCTTTTTTAAAAAACTGAACAAAATTACGAGTTACCAGTTACTAGTTTACTAGTTACTTAAATTTTTTAACGATTAGGGTAGCGTTATGTCCGCCGAATCCCATGGAATTTGACACACAGACTTCTACTTTTCCTTTGCGGGCTGTGTTAGGGACATAATCGAGGTCACAATCAGGATCAGGATATTCATAGTTGATTGTAGGGGGGATAACTCCGTCTTTTATCGCCAGGCAACAAACGACAAACTCAACTCCACCGGCTGCACCTAAGAGATGCCCGGTCATTGATTTAGTAGAAGAAACCGCTACTTTCTTCACATGTTCACCAAAGGCTTTCTTTATCGCCAGAGTCTCGATTTTATCGTTAAGTTTAGTAGAGGTACCGTGTGCATTTATGTAATCGACGTTCTCCGGATTTAGCTTGGCATCTTTCAGTGCTGCTTTTAAAGCCCTGGCAGCACCATCACCCTCAGGATCAGGCGCAGTCATATGGTAAGCATCACAGGACATACCGTATCCTGCAATCTCCGCTAAAATATTAGCATTTCTTTTCTTAGCATGCTCCAGGGTCTCTAAAACCGCTACCCCGCAACCTTCCCCGATAACAAAACCGTCGCGTTCTTGATCAAACGGCCTGCTTGCTTTCTTGGGATCGTTATTTCTCTTGGAGAGAGCTCTTAATGCACAAAATCCTCCTACCCCTGTAGCGACAACACAACTTTCCGTACCTCCGGCAACCATCACATCGGCATCTTGGCGTTGAAGGATTCTAAATGCGTCACCTATTGCATGCGAACCGGAAGCACAGGCAGTAGCCACGCAGGAATTAGGGCCTTTCAATCCGAAAACAATAGCCACCTGTCCGCTGGCTTCATTTACGATCAGCATCGGGATAAGAAAAGGAGACATTCTTGATACCCCCTTATTCAGCAAGATCTTATGTTGCTCTTCTATCGTATGTAGACTGCCAATACCCGAACCGATCAATACACCTATACGCGTTCTATCTTCCTTTTCTAAATCCAGGCCTGATACCTCTAACGCCTGTCGGGACGCGGCAACCGCATACTGGCCGAACTTATCCATACGCCTGGTATCCTTACTGGACATTCCGTAAAAATGAGGATCGAAATCTTTGACTTCCCCGGCAATTCGTGAATCGAATCCGGTGGTATCAAATCTAGTAATCGGACCTACACCGCTCCTACCCTGCTTTAATGATTGCCAGAAAGTAGACAGATCGTTGCCTACAGGAGAAATTACTCCCAGGCCTGTAACCACAACTCTCTTTTCTTCCATATTAAATGAGCACTTGACTTATGAAACAGCTCTATCTCGTTTCTGACATAAGTCAATGTGCGAATTTAACCCCCACACCAATTGGGAGTTTGAGCTTGGGTATAGACCAATTGGTGTGGGGGTAAGTTCGGATAGATAAATTATGTCGCCTATTCTATTATTCATATTATATTGCTCCCTGCCTGCCCTGACTGCCGTCAGGCAGGCGGCAGGCAGGCATAACTTATGTCCTCACTTAAAAATTACCCCGCCCAAGATGCGGCGGGGCTAAACTAAAACAAATTTATATTAATCTTTTACTTGTTAACTGCTTTTTCTTCAATGTACTTAATCGCATCTCCTACGGTAGTAATCTTCTCTGCGTCTTCATCCGGTATTTCGATTCCGAATTCTTCTTCCAAAGCCATAACTAACTCTACTGTATCCAGAGAATCCGCACCTAAATCATCTACAAAAGAGGCTTCTCCTGTTACCTCTTCCGGCTTTACTCCCAATTGTTCTGCGATTATTGACTTCACTTTCTCTTGCACTGCCATTATCCTTCCTCCTTAATTTGCCACCTTCTTAAATTCAGCAAATTAATCCCGAGCATCCTGCTTGGTAAAATTGGATGCGAGGGATCTTTTCGCTAAGACATAACCATACCACCATCCACTACGATGGTCTGACCAGTTACATAATCCGAATCACTCGATGCCAAAAATAAACATACCGCCGCAACATCCCCGGGTTCTCCGAACTTGTTCAACGGAATAACTTCCTTCATCTTCTGCTTTAACTCATCCGGAAGCTTAGCCGTCATTTCAGTCTGGATGAATCCGGGCGCAACCGCATTTACATTTATATTGCGCGATGCAAACTCTTTAGCTGATGACTTAGTAAGAGCGATTATTCCCGCTTTAGAAGCGGAATAATTTGCCTGTCCGGGATTTCCGATAATGCCGATAATCGAAGCGATATTAATGATTTTGCCTTGCCGCTTTTTTATCATCGGCCGGGAAACCGCTTTGATACAGTTGAATGTGCCCTTCAGGTTCACATCCAACACTGCATCCCATTCTGCTTCACTCATCCGCAAGAGAAGATTATCTTTAGTTATCCCAGCATTGTTAACTAATATATCAACCTTTGAGAATTTGTCAAGAATTTTGTTTACTGATTCTTCTACTTTTCCAAAGTCAGTAACATCCATAATTATCGCCATGGATTTCCTGCCCAGAGCTTCTATCTCCAAGGCAGTCTTTGTGGCCTGATCGATATTTACATCAGCAATCACGACATCAGCACCTTCTTTGGCAAAGCGCATAGCAATAGCACGGCCTATACCTCTTGCACCACCCGTAACTAAAGCAACTTTATCTTTAAGATGCATTATTTACTTCCTCCTTATTTAAGTTAAGGATATCCTCTTTCTTCTCGATATTTATCACCTCGGCCTTAGGATCAATACGGCGCATCAGGCCTTTAAGTACTTTGCCCGGTCCGAATTCGTAATATTTAGTGATGCCTTGAGAAAGCATAAAGCGCATAGAACCCTCCCAGAGCACAGAACTATAAATCTGCTTTACTAGGCTCTCGGAAAATTCAGTTGCCTTACTTTTCGCCGCAGCATCAACATTACTGACCACGGGAATTTTTGCTTCAGTAAGGACAAGGTGATCCTTGATGAAATCACCATATTCTCGGGCAGCTTCCCTCATCAGCGAAGAATGAAACGCTCCACTAACATCCAAATCCACGGTTTTCTTGGCCCCTTTTTCCAATGCCAGTGTTTTTGCTTTATCAACGGCTGCCTTCTCGCCTGATATAACAACTTGCCCGGGGCAATTAAAATTCGCAACCTCTACTTTTCCTATATTAATACACGCTTCTTTAATCACAGCGGTATCCAGGCCGATTATCGCAGCCATCTTCCCGGGATTTTTTAAGGCGGCGTTATTCATCAGATCTGCCCGTTTTCGGACTACCCTTACTGCATCCTCAAACTTTAATACCCCTGAGGCCACTAGCGCTGAATACTCACCCAGGCTTAACCCGGCGGTAAAACCTGCTTCCTCTATACGCAAACCGACAACTGCCTTAAAAGCTTCAAATGCAGCTATACTCATAGTCAATACTGCCGGCTGAGAGATGTGAGTCATCTTTAGCATATCTTCCGGCCCATCGAAACACTGAGCCTTTAGATTCCAGCCAAGTACATCTTGAGCTTTATCAAAGACCGCTTTGCTTTCCGGGAAAGTATTATAAAGGTCCTTACCCATGCCAACGTATTGAGCACCCTGACCTGCGAATAAATAAGCTACCATCGTATCACGCAGGCTCCCCAGACAAGACCCGAGCCAAAGGCATCCAGTAAAACAATGTCTCCTTTTTTTACTTTCCCATCCTTAACTGCTTCGCATAAGGCGGTAGCAGTGGAAGCCGAAGACATATTTCCGTACTTTGCAATGTTAAAATGTATTTTTTCTTTTGCTAAGCCTAACTTTTTGGCCATCGCCAAGATTATCCGCATATTAGCCTGATGCGGAATCACCATATCTATATCCTTGCACTCCAGCCCAGCGCGTTTAAGCGCCTGCTGAGCAGAATCAGCCATGATCGTGACCGCTAATTTAAATAGTTCATTCCCCTGCATCTTTATGTAATGAAGCCGTTTCTTTATCGTTGCCTGGGTAGCAGGATGACGTGAACCGCCTCCGGGAAGCATCAGAAGATCGGCCTTTGAACCATCGCTGCCCAGATAGGTCGAAAGGATTCCTCCGGATTGAACTTCTGCTAACACCGCCGCTCCTGCTCCGTCACCGAATAAAACACATGTATTTCTGTCCTTCCAATCTGTAATAGAAGACAACACTTCTGCTCCTACTACTAAGGCATTTCTACAACCGCCTCGGGCGATAAATTGCTGGGCGACCGCTATAGCATAGACAAAACCGGCGCATGCAGCGCTGATATCAAAACTTATCGCATGTTTTGCATGAAGCGCATTCTGCACTAAACAGGCAACCGAAGGAAACGCCGTATCAGGCGTGATCGTAGCAACGATGATCAAATCAAGCTCAGCCGGTTTTATGGAGGTGTCAGCTATTGCCCGCTTAGCTGCCTTGATCGCTAAATCAGAGGTAGCTTCACCTTTTCCCACCAGGCGCCTTTGCTTAATCCCTGTACGCGTAGTTATCCACTCATCAGAAGTATCCACCATTTTCTCCAAATCAGCGTTAGTTAAAACTTTCTTCGGCAAATATTCCCCTACACCAATGATCCCAACTTTCTTCATTTACTGATCGCCTCTTTTATCTTCTCGGTAAAATTGCGCTCAACTTCTTCTTTGGCCACTCTGATTGCATTCTTTATCGCTTTTACATTGGAGCGACCGTGGCCGATAATCACTACTCCGTTGATCCCCAATAAAAGCGCTCCTCCGTACTCAGCATAATCCAGGTCTTTCTTAAAACGCGATAAACTGGGTTTTAAAAAAATCAATCCGATCTTACCTAATATATTACTTAAGAGGTGCCGCTTTAAGAATATCTGCATTGCTTCGGCCGCGCTTTCGGAGACTTTTAAGGCAATATTCCCGACAAAACCATCACAGACTATAATATCGCATTTCCCGGCAAATAAATCCTTGCCCTCGATATTACCGATGAAGTTCAAATTACTCTTCTCCAAGAGTTCATGCGTATTTTTAATAAAATCCGTACCCTTTACTTCTTCCTCCCCTATACTTAAGAGTCCAACGCTGGGATTGGGCTTGTTCAATATATATTTTACATACGCGCTGGCCATGATCGCATAGTGTAATAACTGGATCGGTTTAGGATTGATATTCGCCCCCACATCAATAATCAAAGATATACCTTTCACCGTGGGCGTAACCAAAGCGATTCCCGGACGCTCCACTCCCGGCAGTAATCCCAGGCCTAAAGTCCCAGCGCATACCACAGCACCGGTATTACCGGCACTGACAAAAGCATCTGCCTCGCCCCTCTTCACCAGATCAACCCCTAAAACTATAGAGGACTTCCTCTTTCTTCTTACGCTGGTAGCGGCAGATTCAGACATGCCGATCACTTCCTCAGCATGATGTATATGTATATTTTTACCCGAGTATTTGGCCTTTTTGAGAAATGAACTTATCTTTGCCTCATCCCCAACTAAGATTACCTCTACGCCGTACTCCCTGGCTGCGGCTATTGCCCCGGCAATCACTACTCCGGGCGCAAAATCACCGCCCATCGCATCAACCACTATCTTCATACGGGTTTATCCTTTTTTCTTTTTCTTCGCTTTGACTTTTATTTCGATAACCTTCCTACCGTCATAATAACCACAGATCATGCATATGCGGTGAGGTAATTTCGACTGTTTGCATTGCGGACACGGAATAAGCGAAGGACCGGCAATCTTCCAATGCGTCCTTCGTTTTCTCCCGCGCGTTTTCGAATGTCTTCTTTTAGGTAACGCCACAGTTACAACCCCCTTCGTTTAAATTTTTACCACACCGGATACAGAGACCCTTGCATTCCCCGCTGCACAAAGGTTTCATCGGGTAATCCAACATTATTTCTTCCTTTAAATCCTGCCTCAGATCAATCGTCGTATCTGAACTGTTCACCGGATAATTCAGCTTTATATTCTTCTCTAGATCTATCTGAAACTCCTCCAGGCATCTTGAGCAATTTGCATAGATCAATCCGCTGATATTTAAATTTGCCGTGACCGCATTGGTAATCTTGGAGACATCCGCCTTAACTTTAATATTCCCGCGGAATTTTATTATATCCGTCTCTACTTCTAACTGAGAAGGAGATATCTCTTCTTCAAAAGTTTCCCCTTCAAACGGTATGCGGTATATGTCTATTTTCACCCCGCTAGAAACTCCTATTTAAACTTATTATTACCGCGCCCCATTAGTTTATGTTTTTAACGGGGTTTACAAACTTTTACGCAGCTTTTCTTTAAGCGCCACTTCAATAAAATCCGGAACGAAATTGGAAAGATCGGCGCCCAAAGAAGCGGCTTCCTTAAGTAGTTTTGAGGAAAGGTAGCTGTAGGATTCATGAGGCATCAAGAAAATCGTCTCGATTTGTGTAGAGAGTTTTCTATTAGTTAAAGCCATTTGAAATTCATATTCGAAGTCCGAAAGCATCCGCAGTCCCCGGATCAAAACTTTAGCTTTGCGCTTCTGTGCAAAATCTACCACCAGGCCGTCAAAATCGGCTATCTCGATCCCTTTAAAATCAGCGGTTGCCTTCTTCAACATCTCAAGCCTCTCGCTTACGGTAAATAGCGGCCGCTTTAGGGAATTATGCGCTACTGCAACGATCACCTCAGAGAATATCTCCTGGGCTCTCTTTATAAGGTCGATATGACCGTATGTCAACGGATCAAAACTCCCCGGATATATAGCTACCTGGCACATCCCTAATCCTTCCTGTAAAATGTTAACACTGTATCTCCGTAAGTTGCTTGCTTTAAAATAGTTAAGTTATCTAAGCTGCTAGATAGGTCATCTTTCTTAAAATGCTGCACAATCACTAAACCACAGGCGGCTAATATATCATACGCCCCTAGCATTTGCAAGGTTTTTTTTGCGAGCGAACAGCTAAACTTGGTAACCGTGAGTTCCGAGCGAAGCGGAGGGACAAGATCATTATAATATGGCGGGTCCAAAAATATAATATCAAACTGCTTTTTATTTTTATGAAGACTCTTTACCGCCCTCTCTACATCCAAACAAAAAACCCTGCAATTACTAATCTTCAGGTACTCTATATTTTTATTGATCGCCGCAAAACAAATGCGGTTATGCTCTACTAAAGTCAACTCCCCTGCTCCTCTGGAGACAGCCTCAAAACCGATGGCGCCCGAACCCGCAAAGAGCTCCAAAAAAGAGAGCCCTTCTATATCTCCCAGAATATCAAATACCGCCTTTCTCACTTTCTCCTGCGTTGGCCTTATCTCTTTAGGCGTCTTTAACACCCTGCCTTTATATTTGCCGGAAGTTATACGCATTATCCCACCAACATCAGCTTCTCATACTCAGGAAATCTCTCCAGTAGTTTCTTCTTGAGTATCTGATCCTGCCTTAATTCCAAGTGAGGGTCTAAACTAACCAGTTTCACTGCCTCTTCCCGCGCTTTCCTTAATAACTCCATCTGGGTTATCGGATTTCCGATTTTAAGTTCGACCAGGCCGTGTTGACGCCTGCCAAAAAACTCACCCGGACCCCTGATTTGAAGGTCCTCCTCTGAAATCCGGAATCCGTCATTATGCTTAACCATTACATCTATACGGGCTTCTGCTTCAGGACTCTTAGCATCAGAGATCAAAACGCATACCGATTCTAAGCTGGACCTCCCTACCCTCCCACGCAGCTGATGTAATTGGCTCAACCCGAAACGCTGGGCATGCTCTATGATCATACAGGTTGCATCAGGCACATCAATTCCTACTTCTAAAACTGTAGTGGCGATCAGAATATCAAGTTCCTTGTTTTTAAAACTCTCCATTACTCTATCTTGTTCTGATTGTTTCAATCTGCCGTGAATCAAGCCTAATCTAAACTGCTTAAAATCTTTTATCTTTAGCTCCGCGTACATCTTCTTTGCCCCGGCGATATCCAATATATAGGATTCTTCGATTACCGGATAAATAATATAGGCCTGCCTACCTTTTTTCAATTCCTCTCTGACAATCTCATAAGCCTTCTCTTTATCCTCCTGGTTAAATCGTAAAGTCTTAATCGGCAGCCTCCCTGCAGGCAGCTCATTTATAACAGAGATGTCCAGATCTCCGTATAAAGTGATTGCCAGAGTCCTGGGAATCGGAGTAGCAGTCATAATCAACACATCGGGATTAGCACCTTTCTTAGGTAGAAGCGCGCGTTGTCCGACTCCGAATTTATGCTGCTCATCAATTACTACCAGTCCCAGTTTCTTAAACTTAACATCTTGCTCAAGAAGCGCATGCGTCCCAATCACCAAATCTATTTTTCCTTCTTCTATTTCTTTGTAAAGTTTTATTCTTTCTGTCTTCTTCAGTGCGCTAGTAAGCAAACCTAATTTTATCTCTCTATCCCTAAAACCTAGAACATGAAACCTAGAACCTATATTTGTATAATGCTGCTTCGCTAATATTTCTGTCGGAACCATGAAGGCAACCTGATAGCCCCCTTGTATTGCAATCATGCCGGCGATAGTCGCGACTATAGTCTTACCCGAACCCACATCCCCCTGCAACAGCCTCTGCATCGCTTCAGGTTTATTCAAATCCTCTTTGATCTCCTCAATCACTCTCTCCTGCGCTTTTGTTAATTTAAAAGTAAGACCGGTGATAAAACTATCTAACTGCCAGCTATCAATCTTATGGATTATCCCCTTTTTTACCTTCCTCTTTAATTTGCGTAACACCAGGGGCAGCTGGAATATAAAGAACTCTTCAAAGGCAAGTCTTTCATAGGCAAGCTTCTGTATATTCAGGTCTTCTGGAAAATGTATATTGATCAGACTTTTAGCAGAATTTAAGAGATTCTGTCTTGATCTGATATCATAAGGAAGAAAATCATTCATGCCTCCAAGATATTGCTCAAGCAAGCAATGAATAACCTTCCGCATACCCCTCTGGGTGAATCCTTGCGGCAAAGTATAAATCGGAACGATTCTGCCTATATTCAATGACTCATCCTGATCATCAGAGATAATCTCAAACTCAGGCGAATTGATCTGAAGCCTATCGCCGTAATGCTCCACCTTCCCGTACAATACAAGCGAAACCCCAACCTTAAAATATTCCTTTAGGTAAGGTTGATTAAACCAAACACAGTGGATCTTTCCGCCCTCATCTCCTACTGCAATCTCAACGATGCTAAACCCGCGGCGCCGGAATGATTCGTGGCCCCCTCTGGCTAAAACCTTTGCCTTTACCGTCTGGACCTGGCCCTCTTGTAATTGCGAGATCGGACTGAATCTGGTGCGGTCTTCATAGCGCTTTGGAAAATAGTAAAATAGATCTTCGATCGTGTTTATAGCGAACTTATGAAACGAGTCGGCCTTTTTCGGACCGATTCCCTTTACGTAGCGAATTGACGTAGCAACTGATTTCTCCATATCAGAGTGTATATCGCGGTTGCTCGAAGTCCCCTTCCGGCAGGAATTTTCCCGGAGGATAAGGTTTTTGTTTCGGAGTAGTTTTGGGCATTGTTTTCCCCTGTTTTACTTCTATTTCAAATGCATCTGTCTGGTATTCTTCGCCTTGAATCATTACTTTAAAGGAAGGTATAATCAGGGTGCCGGTCTTAATTGGTATTAACAAATAAATATAGACCATCGTGCTCTCTACCTCATTTTTAACAAAAGAAATATTCGATGACTGCATCTGTGTAGCCACGGTGAAACCGTCAAACTCCGGAAGCTTGGATAAAGTCAGCTCTTTATCTACGCTTGATAAGGTTATTTTGTAAGTAAGGTATTCGTCAGTGGTAAGGCCAGTCTTATCTACCTCTGCCTTGACTGAATTATCGGCAAAAACGCACGCCTTTAGTAAAAGTAAAAATATTCCTAATACAACAATTATTCTTCTCATCTCTTTTAAAAGTAGTGCTGGAGGGAGTTTTATTTACGGATCACTGATTCTTGCCGATTTTGATTGTGGTATGCTCTTCATCGCTCCACGGCCAGAGCATGGCAAACATTTTCTCACCCTCCTTGTTCATAAAGTAGAGTGTTTGATTAGAGCGCACACCTCCGAAATTATCTACGATCGCCTCGGCCTCCGGGGCTAATACTTTTTCAGAGGGGTACGCCGGCAAACCAAAAAATTTCTCAAGCGCAATGATAAGTTCTGGAAGTTCTGAATGCAAAACTACGCCTTCAAAATAATTCTCTGCCTCATTGCGAATTTCTTCAAAATTTATCGCTTTTATTTCTTTTATCATTTTATTAAATTGCATAAATAAACCCCATTCCATCTACTCTGCTGCCACCTCTGCCTCTATCTCTGCCTCTTCTTTGGCTTTTTTCTCCTCAAGAAGTTTATCTATCGTTGTGCTTAACTTTGCAATCTCTGCTCTCATACCTATAATGCTCTCCTCAACCACTGAAATCTGTTGCTTCATCTCATCAAATTTTACTCCCGCATATAAAAAACGCTGATCTACTTCCTCGAGCTTTCTGCCTACAAATGCCCGGATCCCCTCAGGCTGTGCTACGCCTTTATTAGTAACGAGCTGTGTTCCCTTGGGAACCAGAACTTTATGCGTAGCGGTAACCTGCAAGTACTCCATCCCGGGGGGAATCTCCTCCTCATCTTGGGCGGCAACAAAGACCACGGAAAAGAATAAAATAAATAAAACAATAAAAAAACCAAGCTTAACCATATCCTTCTCCTTGTTAAACCAATTTTCATTATTATACCTCTATAAGCTAAAAACCCCAAGCTTTTTTATGCTTACCCAAATTTTTCTTTACTAAACGGGCTATTTGTCCTAAAATAACTGCATGTTCTCCCGACAAAAATTATTTCTCTTCTACCTGGCAACACCCCGGGCAATCCGCGCAATCATTATTATTACTTTAATCAGCATTCTTTACATATCTTTTTTTGTCCCCCTAACCCCTACCGTTGACGAGAACTTCTTTTTCTCCAGCAACGACCCCCAGCTGCAAAGTGAAAAATTAATCGACCGCCTCTTCGTAAGAAAAAGCTCTCAGCTCATCCTCTCGGCAACAGGCAAAATTGACGATAAGGATTACCGCAAAAAGATCCTTGAAGTCAGTGAAGTATTATCTGGGCTGGATGGTGTAATCAGTGTAAATAGCCTTACGAATGAAGGGCCGGGCAGCGTGAGGAATGCCCTGAATAGCCCCCTCTGGAAAAGACTGATCATTTCTGACGATAGAAAATCAACTAACCTGATTCTGATCTTAGAAGAAGAGAAATCCTCCCAGATCATCCCCAAGGTCGAAGCAATCATGAAATCATTTCAGGATAAGGATTTTAAGCTCCAGGCAGCCGGCCTGCCTTACGTCGTGGAGTTGATCAAGCGCAACCTTTTAAGGGACCTGAGGATCTTTAATATCCTGGCGTTTTTAATCTTCGGCTTCTTTATCTTTCAGATCTTCCGCTCTAAAAGCATTCTTGCCGGAACAATGATAGCATGTCTGAACGCCTGTATGTGGACTTTCATCATCACCAACCTGATCGATATCCCCATGGGTATTCTTACTGCGAATCTGGGTACGATTATCTTTGTGATGACTCTCTCGCATATTATTTTTCTCACTTTCAACTGGAGGAGTTTTCGTGCGGATGCTAATTGTAAAGACCCGATCAAAAAAGCGATACGCAAGACTTTTCCGCCGTCTTTCTGGAGCATGCTCACTACCTTCCTGGGATTCTTAAGTCTTTTGACCGTCTCCGCAAAACCTCTAAGAGACTTGGGTTTTTCCGGAGCTATCGGCTCTTTAGTATCAATAGTAGTTGCCTACAGCGTATTCCCCTCATTCTTAAAGATGGTCAGTCCCCGGCCTCGCAAAAGAAGTAAAATCGAACACTACGAAGTAAAAACTTATAAGGCGATAGATATAGGAAAGCAATTTATTATTCTGATTATTTTTGTCACCTGCCTTCTCACCCTGCCGGGACTCACTATGCTCGATTCTGATCCCAGCCTACTTTCTTATTTTTCCTCTTCAGGAAAAATTCATCAGGGTCTTAGCTACATCGATCGTAACGGTGGCAGCAGTCCGTTGATCCTGGTAGTGCGCACAAAGAGCGGCGAAAAGATTCATTCCGATAGATCTTATAAACAACTCTGGGCTCTCCAGGAATCACTTGAGCAGCACCGTGCAGTAGGTTCAGCAATATCGTTGCCTGTGATAATCGCCCAAGCAAGACAAACTCCTATTCTAGGCTGGTTTATGCCCAGAGAATTACTTCTCGAAGCAATGGAGATGTCGATTAATGATAAAATCGCCAAAAGCTTTATTACCGAGGACCGCAAATACGGGCTATTTATGTTGCGGATGATCGAATCATACCGGGTCCTTGCGCGTAGTGATATTGTAGAAGAAATCAGGTTGATTACTGAAAATGAGGGGTTTCATCTGGAGATTGCCGGAGATATATACAGCCTTCAGGGACAACTTGCCAAGCTTGTAACAAAGAGTTTGATCGGCGGGCTCTCTAAACTTATCCTCCTCTTCGCCGTGATTGCCTATATTATTTCGCGCTCCTGGCGCATCACCTTATCCGTAGCAGCCAGTATTATTGTCATCCCGCTGACCGTCTTGGGATGCTTTGGGATTTACCGCGTACCCCTGGATATCATTTCTGCGCCTGCTTCGAATGTCGCGATAGCTATGGGGATCGACTCAATGATCCATATGGTCAAGGCTTACCGGCGCACGCGCAACTGGCAGTTGGCACGCGATGAACTCTGGCAGCCGGTATTGACTTCGATGTTTGTGGTAGCGATTGGTTTCGGAATATTTCTCTTCTCAACCTTCCCTCCAACACAACGCTTCGGAGGAGCGATTGCCCTCGGTACGGTCTTAGCTGCGCTAACCGCCCTCTACATCATGCCTTTATTATCTGAAAAGAATCGTATTGGTGAATGGTTTGCTTTACTGCGGGGAAAGATAAATCAGCTAGCTACTAAGTCTTTTTAAGACGGGATTCTTTAATCCAAGAGTATAAAACAGGCACCAAGATCATATTTGAAAGCGTTGCTGTAACAAGTCCGCCTACTGTCGGCGAAGCCATTGGCTTCATAATTTCTGAACCTGTACCTCTGGAAAGCATAACCGGCATCAGGGCGATGATTGTTGTTAAGGTAGTCATCATTGCCGGCCTGATTCTTAATAAACAGCCTTCAATAACATTTTCTCTGACTTCCTCTACTGTCTTAGCTGCTTTTTTCTTAAACAGATCATCTAAAGTAGAAAGTAGTACAACTGCATTATCTGTAGCCACTCCGAATAAAGCAATAAAACCTACCCATACTGCCGTAGAAAATTTAAATCCTAAAATAAATAATAAAATAATCCCTCCCATCAACGAAACAGGCAGGCCGGTGGAGAGAATCGCCAGACTGCTAAGATTCTTAAATGCCACATAGAGCAATATTGCAATTATGGCCAGGGCGATAAGCAAAGCCGGCACTAATCTTCTTCTTGATTCCATCTCGGACTCAAACTGACCGGACCAACTAATAAAATACCCTGAAGGCAGCTTTAATTCGCCCGATCTTATCTTTTCATTTACTGCCTTCTGCGCATTTCTCACAAAATCAATTAAACCGACTTTATCCTGATTTACATTTACAAACACTCGAGCATAAGTAAGTGTACTCTCGGAATTGATCACCGCAGGACCGGGAACTTTTTTTAGTTGCGCAAGTTGTGCTAATGGTATATGTTCACCTTGCGGCGTAGGAACGAAAATTCTACTTAGCGCATCCGGACTATCCCTTAACTCTCTGGGATATCTTATTCTTACCGGATAACGTTCCCTGCCTTCTACGGTTGTGGTCAAATTCATACCTCCGATAGCAGTCATAATAATATTCTGTATATCTCCGACTTTTACGCCATAACGCGCAGCTTGCTCTCTATCTATCTCAATTTCAAAATAAGGACGAGCCGAGATGCGTTCGGCATACGGGCTTACTACTCCCTCTACTTTACCTATGATTTTCTCGATTTCTGCGGCAATCTCCACAGTCTTGTTCAGATCTGAACCAAAGACTTTTATGCCTACGGGAGTCTGTATTCCTGTGGCCAACATATCAATTCTATTACGTATCGGTTGTGTCATTATCGGGCTGACGCCCGGCATCCGGGTTTTTTCCTGAATCTCCTGAATAAGTTTTTCGCGAGTCATTCCTTTTCGCCATAATTTTTTATCCTTAAGATGAATAATTGTCTCAATCATTCCTACCGGTGCAGGATCAGTAGCAGTTTCCGCACGGCCAAGCTTACCTACCACCCACTCAACTTCTCTAAATTCATTCTTTATAATTATATCTTGCTTCTTCATTACATCCATAACCTGAGTTAGGGATGCGCCGGGAAGTAATACCGGCATGAACAAAAGGTCTCCTTCATCCAAAGGAGGCATAAACTCCTGCTTCATCGAAGATGCGCATATCATACCAACAACTATAACCGATAGAGCAATCCCTAATATTATTTTTTTATTCCTCAGAGACCATTTAATAACCGGATTGTATCTTCTATACAAAAATTGAGCGGTTTTATTCTCTTCAACGGACTTTAGTTTTCCTTTTAAAAACAGATAAGAAAGCGTTGGGAGTAAAGTAAGTGCAATTAAAGCTGCACCCACCATAGCAAATGTCTTGGTAAAAGCAAGCGGCCGAAAAAGTTTACCCGCCTGTCCGGTTAAAACAAATACCGGTAGAAAACCAACAATTGTTGTCAGTAATGCAAAAAGCACCGGTCTTCCTACTTCCTGTGCTGCGTCTATACATACATTTAGTCTTTCCCCGGACTCAAGATGAGGAGTTCCTAATTCAGCGCACCTCTTTACTAATCTTCTGTAAATATTCTCAACCAATACACAACCTGAATCCACCATCACACCAATAGCAATCGCAATGCCGCCCAAAGACATGATATTCGCACCCACACCAAATTGACGCATCAAGATAAACGAAATCAAAACTCCGATAGGTAAGACTATAGAGATCACTACGCTTCCCCAAAAATGAAACAGGAATACTGCAATTACAAAAACTGTAATAATTATTTCCTGAGTTAATGCCGTCTTTAAAGTATCTATCGAACGAAGAATCAAGCCGGTACGGTCATAAAAAGGAACTACCTCTACTCCTTCGGGTAAACCGATTGATAGCTCTGTTATTTTTTCCTTAACTCTTCCAATAACCTTAAGAGGATTTTCTCCAAAACGCATCAGTACCACGCCTCCCGTAACTTCCTTACCCTCTTTATCTAAAGCGTTTCTGCGAAATTCCGGGCCGATAGTAACATTGGCAACATTTCTTATATAAATAGGAGTTCCTTCTTTTGCTCCGATGACAATATTTTCAATATCAGCAGCCGCCTTAATAAAACCTAACCCACGTACAATAAACTCAACTCCGCCCTCTTCAAAAACCTTAGCCCCCACATCTATGTTAGATTTCTGCACGGCATTTATAACTTCAGGAAGTTTAATATCAAAAGCAAGTAGTTTATTAGGATCAATATCTATCTGATACTGTTTTACATATCCACCCACTGAGGCAACTTCCGAAACCCCCTCAACGGAATTAAGTTGATAGCGTATATACCAGTCCTGAATTGAGCGAAGTTGCGCTAGATCATAATCTTTGCCTTCAACCGTATACCAGAATACCTGCCCGACAGCAGTTGCATCAGGCCCGATTGTAACAGAGACATCCTCTGGCAGGCCTCGTTTAGCAAAATCCAATCTCTCCAATACCCTGGTTCTTGCCCAGTAAAAATCTGTTCCCTCCTGAAAAATCATATTTACCAGGCCAAAACCAAAAGCTGAAGTTGACCGCACAACTTTTACCTTAGGCGTTCCCATAAGTCCGGTAGTCAAAGGATAAATAACCTGATCCTCTACATCCCGGGGGCTTCTCCCCGGCCAATCAGCATAAACAATAACCTGAAGTTCACTGATATCCGGAATCGCATCAACTGGAGTATCGATCATAGAATTAAAACCCCAGATAATAATCAGCGCGAAAACCGCGATTACCAGGAATCTGTTCTTAAGACAGACCTCGATAACTTTGTTAATCATTTTTTTAAATTTTAATGGTGGAGATGTACAGGAGGAGCTGTTTGTTCCTCTTGGCCTAAAGCACCGCTGTAAGCACCTGCTGCCACACCTGAGATCTGACTTTGAGAATCAATCAGAAAGTTTGCTTTAGTAACAACTAATTCTCCTTCACTCAGGCCCCTTAAAACCGGATAGTATCTTAATTTCTCTCCATCTACAGTTACTGTTGCCTCAGCTCCTAACTCAACCTGCCTACCTTCATATTCACCATTTCCTTTATCTACCCAGATAATCCTGCGTGTACCTGTATCTAAAACAGCCTCTTTAGGAATCGCCAAAACCATATGCTGCCCATCATCACTCATATACATGCTCATAATCACTATATCAACATACATTTCGGGCTTTAGTTTTAAACCGGGATTATCCACCTCTACTCTGAATTGAACTGAGCGCGTTTTAGGATCAAGCACTGGATTTATAGATGAAATTATGCCTTCAAATTCCTCACCCGGTAAGCTTGAGGTTGTGACTTTGACTTCCTGGCCTGCCTTTACCCAACTTAACTCGTATTCATAGACATCTCCGTAAATCCACATCTTTTCTTCCGGCAAGATATGGCTTGTATGTACGGTTCTGTTCTCTTCTAATGCCTTTATCTGTGCATCGCTTAATCCCAGGAGTTTTAATTTTCTTTTACCGGACTCGACCAAACTTAAAGCCCGATCCTTTATTTCGACGATCTCTCCTTCCTCTGCCTTCTCCAGTGTTTTAAGGCTGGAGATAAATTCCTCTTCTGCAATAGTAAGTTCAGGATCAAATGAGACTACTCCTACCGTACGGATTTCTTTAAAAAGGTGTTGCCTGCTTACGGCTTCAGTTCTTACCCCGGCTCTCTGAATCTGATCGGGTTGAATCTTCACTTTACTTACTACGCCTTTTAAAGTCTCTGCTTCTTGCGCTGATATTTTCTCTAATGGCATCCCGCAAATAGGACAGGTCATTCCCTTTATACCTTTTATTAAAAACACGTGCTCTTTTCCTTCGCAGCCGCAGGCATAATAATTCCCGTCTTCTTCTAATGCTTCATATACCGGAATATAATCAATACCTTCTTCGTTCTTTCTCGGTTCTTCGGAGGTGATGCTGGAGTCTGTAGGATGTCGATAAAAAAGTGCTTTGCTCGCTTTATCTAATTCCTGACCTGCTCTTTCTTTGTATACAGGAGTTAACTTCATATTACAAATCGGGCAATTCACACTACCCTTCCTATATTCTGCAGGTGAAACTTTCACATCGGGATGCATACCGCAAGTATAATAATCTATACTGCTTTCTTCTTCTATATCCGCAGCGTGTTCATGTTGCATTCCACATGAGACAAATGTCATACTCAGAATAACAAAAAATATATATTTTAAAATTTTGGCCCCACGCATTTCTTTCCTCCTTATAAATCCCTACCCACGACCCTCTCTAAATAAGCAATGGATTTCTCATAATCCGCTATCGATTTGTAATGCGCTAGTCTGGTCTGTAATAATACACGCTCTGCATCTAACCAGTTCAAAAAATCTACCTTACCTGTCTCATAACCGGTCCTCGCTGCCTCAAACGCCAGCTCAGTCTGTGGTACCAAAGCAGTTTCATATAAAGAAATAATGTCTTTATAAGTTAAGACTTTAAAATACATATCTTCTATTTCATAGATTATACTGTTATCTAAACTCTCGTAACTCTTTCTGGTAGCTTCAAGAGTTGATCTCTTCTCTTTTAGTTGTGCTCCTAATCTATCAAACCATATAGGTACACTTACTTTTATCGTACTCATCCAGGCATCATCTCCGTCATTGCTGGCTGTAGTATATCCGCTTCCTATCTCGATATAATCAAATCCCAGAGTAAAATCAGGCAGATAATCCATCTTGGCAATAGATTTCTCGTATTCAGCCCGCTGGACTTCTAAATTTGCCGCTAATAGATCTTGCTGTAAATTTCTTGCCATCTTACTAAGTTCATTCAAGTCATATGCAAACTTCGTTGGTTCAATATCAATAGTGATCCTTAACTGGTCATCCCCTGAACGATTAAGAATACTACTCATCTTTGCCGCAAGGCTTTTTCTATTTTGTTTTAAAACAAATAATTTCTCGATTAACTTGGAGAGTTCAACCTGCGCCTTAATTACATCTTGTACAGGTGTAATATTCGATTCATATTTTCTCTGAGCAACCTTCTCTAAGCTTTCTAATATACTTTTCTCTTCCTCAGTAATCTGGATTGCCTTCTCCACCCAGAATATATCAAAATAAACAAACTTTATTTTCTTGATGATTTCGCGCTTTGCCGCTTCATACTTCTCTTTAAGCATTCCGGCTCGTTTATTCTGTGCTTTTGCTTTAAGGCTCAGTTTACCGGGAAAAGGAATCTTTTGAGAAAGCCCGTATTTGTGCTCCTGTGGGCCAACGCGCGTTTCTATACTACCACCAAAATATGTATAGCTTGCCATAGGGTCAGGCAAGCCAGCCACTACCTTTACTTTATGCTCTGCCGCCTTCCAATGATTATAAGCTGACTGTATCTGGGGATTATTCTCTAACGCCTCGGCAATTAAGGTATCTAAATCGGCTTGTTTGCTTTCAGCGCAAGCAAATTTAGGTAGGAATATAGATACGGCTAGTAGTAAACAAATTACATTTCGCATATTAGTAATTTTACCATTCTAAAATTCGCCTGCAAGACTTTTCTACCAAATTATCCGGGAATATGGCAGGTAGGTTTTATTCCGCGTTTTTCATAATACCCCTGATGATACTCCTCTGCCCTAAAGAATTCCCCTGCCTGCACAATCTCGGTTACGATCGGATTCTGAAATTTATCCGATCCCTCCAGCCCCTGCTTTACTTTTTCTGCCAGAAGTTTCTGTTCAGGATTATGATAAAACACTACTGAACGGTATTGGCTTCCTGTATCCAACCCCTGCCTGTTTAAAGTAGTAGGATCATGAATGCTCCAAAATATTTCAAGTAGCTTTTCATAAGAAATTTTCTTAGGATCATACTCTATCTGAACAGCTTCGGCATGGCCTGTTCTATTAGAACATACCTGCTCGTAGGTAGGATTCTTTGTGCTCCCTCCCATATATCCTACTGTAGTATTCACTACGCCCTCAAGCTTACTAAATGTTGCTTCAACACCCCAGAAACAACCCGCGCCAAAACTTGCAATCCTGGTTTCCTGGGCAAAAAGGCTGCGTAATTCCCCATACCCTTCTTTCTCTAAATCTTCTACGGGTATAAATTTCAAAGCCGCAGAATTAATGCAATAACGTAAACCCGTAGGTTTTGGCCCATCCGGGAAAACATGCCCGAGGTGAGAATCGCTTGTTTGAGACCTGACTTCAGTCCTTGTCATATTACCGCTAGTGTCTTCTAATTCAAACACCGCCTTCTGACCTATCGGTTTGTGAAAACTCGGCCACCCTGTACCGGAATCAAACTTATCCATTGAGGTAAATAAAGGCTCTCCTGTAATCAAATCAACGTAAATCCCTGCATTTTTATTGTTCCAATACTTATTCATAAAAGGCATCTCCGTGCCATTCTCCTGCGTAACCCGATATTGCTTTGCTGTAAGGATATCTCTCAATTCGTGATTATTTTTATTTTGCATAGAGCTCCCTTCTCCCTGAACTTGTGCGTAAATGCTTAAAATTAACACCAGAGCCGCCGGAATCAGAACGCCGGGCCATCTGTTCTTTTATGTTTTTCTCATATTCCTACCTCCACGTAAATGATACTACACTAGTGTCATTATCTCAAGTAAAAAATACCGAGCAAAACCTCACTCAGTATTGATTTAATTGATTGTTTCGCCCTTTAAAATCGAAGGAATGCGCTGCCCGTCTATCCTTAGGCCTCCGTCATGCTCAATTTTTACCGTATAAAGTAATCCGGGAATAAATTTTGTCCCCGGAGCCTCGATTTGAGCATTCTTTACGCCTATCCTCTCTGCCTGTTCATTATCTAAAGCAAAATCCCAGAATTTCTGCCATAACCGTTTTTCAAAAATATTCCTGGCTTCCTTTATCTCGTAGCCGGAAGGAATCTCATTAATCTGGTTGACTTCATAAACCTCTGCCCCATCATCCGTTAATCTGAATGCCTTCATAAAAATATAGGCACTCTTGCCCTTTAAAGGATGAGCTTTTTTCACATAATAGTCATCAAAACGAATTACCATTGCCTGGAATTGAATAACATTTCCAGCGAAGGTAAAGTATTTTGGCTCCAGAGGCTCTAAGTTTGTATCATATTCTAAAAATTTTATTGTGGTCAGGCCGTTTTCTATCTTACTGACTACTACTTCAGCTACTCTTGAATCTGCGCTTAGGCGTTCAATTACCTCCAGAAGCATCTGCTTCTCTTTATAGATCCAGAATAGATACAGGCTGATTGAACCAATAATTATGATAGAAATTATATTCCTTATACCGATATTTTTGAATATATTCAATATCTTACCCATTTTATACCTGGTTGAGATAATTAGTTTTAATAATTATCCGCTAATACTTCATAATATGACTGCGGATGCTTACAGGCAGGGCACTCCTTTGGAGCATCGTCTCCCTCTACTACATAACCGCAATTAATACAATGCCACCTCACCGTCTCTTTCTTCTTAAAAACCTCACCATTTGCGATATTATTAATAAGCTTACGGTAACGTGATTCATGGAATCTCTCAACCTTAGCGATCTGCTCAAAGGAGCGCGCTATCTCGGGAAAACCTTCTGATTTTGCGGTTCCGGCAAAATCCTGGTAAAGTGTAGTCCACTCTAAATTTTCACCGGCTGCTGCCTCTTCAAGATTGGCCTTTGTATTTTTTATCATCCCTGCAGGATATGTTGCTGTAATTTCAGCATCCCCGCCTTCAAGATACTTAAAGAATACTTTGGCATGTTCTTTTTCATTCTCCGCTGTCTCAGTAAAAATATTTGCAATCTGCTCATAACCCTCTTTTTTAGCTGCGCTGGCAAAATAGGTGTATCTATTACGTGCCTGGGATTCGCCGGCAAAAGACGCTAAAAGGTTTTTTTCTGTTTTTGTCCCCTTTACTGTCTTACTCATTCTAACACCCTCCTATTCCATCTTTTCCATTGGTTTGCCGCAGCAAACAAGTTCGCCGCCGCCTACTTTAGT
>JBDRLC010000044.1:0-30373 GCA_043813305.1 Candidatus Omnitrophota bacterium
TACACCTGCCCCTACAACCCCATCATCATAATACATCTCACCTTCATTGCAGAATACTGGTTGAGGGCTGGGGTGGAGTTTTAGTGTCCTGTATACCCCATGGGGTGAGGGATAGTAGGTGGTGATGGTGAGGGTGTCTTGGGAAAAAGTATAACTTGTGATGCCCAGAGTAAGAAATACAATAATTGAGATAGTAAGTAGGTTCTTCTTTTTCATCTAAAACCCCCTTAAAATAATATATCTTCCAGATTAGAGATTCTTTCACCCAGAAGCATGTCAACACGTTCTTCAATTAAATATTTAGGATTACCTTTTATCTTGTTAAGATAATTAAGTTTTTTTTCGGTTTTTTCGATTTCAAAATCAATATTATTAATCTGTGCCTGCAGATTTTCTTCGACTAGAGGATAAAGAAGTTTCTTAGCTTGAGATAAAGAAATCCTGCCCTGGCGATACAAAGAAAGAAGCTCATTTATTTTAGAACTTCTCTCTATAGACTCCTTCATCTGCTTATAAGCATCAGGGTCTAATTCTTTAAGCCTCTCTAATTCCTCCTGCTGCCTCTGTTCCATCTCAAGACGCATCTGCTCAGAATCAATTACTTTTGGCTCCTCCTGGGCAAAGCTATAATGGACCGGTGAAAATAATAGGAAAGGTACAAAATTTACAGATAAAATTAGAAATTTAAACATCTCCGCCTCCTTAACTGGATTAGAATCCCGCCAATCGTGCTTCTATCTTAACAAAGAAATCCTGAAGTTGTCTAGTAATATCTGCTTCATTATCCGTATCTATAGTCAGCAATAAAACCTTTCTGCCTTTATTTACCAGGGAATTAACCGTTCCTAAGGTCTGCGCCTTAATAAGATTATCGTCGTAAGTTAGTGCCTCCGGTTGCCTTATTTTTAAAGGCATAAGATATAGTGAGAACCACATATCTCGTCCGCCTTCTATGTTTTGATGATAGGAATGATTCTTATCCGGCCCCTCGCCAAGTTTTGCAGGTTTCTTAAGCAAAGAGGTAAATAACTCATACCTGAAATTCTCTAATACCTTCTTTGCCGCTAGAGGCATTCTGCCGTATGAGATAATTTCTTTTGCCTCGAACCTATCTTTAAGCAGATTTAGAATTGCTGCATATACATCCGCAGCATAAGCTTGCCCTAAACTCAAATTGAATTTACCCAGCTCTTTATCTATGTCTTCCCTTGTAAGAATTCCGGCTTTAATTAAAGGTGCATAATAAATACGGAGACTCAAAAAATCAGCGGCATCTTCTGTTTCAGGGATAGTGACTTTTGCACCACTCTTCATTACTTCTTTAGTCTCTTTCTTATAGCCTTCCACTGCCGGTTGGTTGACAAAATTTATATCCCATAAATACGCAACTGCAGCGACTATCCTCTGCATCCCGAGCATCAATCCGCCGATATCATTAATATCTCTCAAATTTAATTCCGCTATGGGATATCTCTTGGCTGCTAAATGCTCCCAAAGTACCTGCTTTGTCTTTTTCCTCCCCAGATTTATTCTTAAGAATACCCTGTCATTTGTTGATACTGACCTTAAAACTTCGGGGTTGAGACTTTCTCCGTAGAAAAGCGTTATCCCTTTACCGTCTTTACCTAAGCTTTCCTCTAGAAGCTGCTCAAACCAAATCGGTAAATCCTTTAACTCTTCAGGTACAAGTATCGTGAGCTTATCCTTTCCTAGCTCTTTTGCCATATCGTATAAGAAAGCCGCTATCTTTAAAAACTTATCATTCAGGATATCTTCTAAGCTATTCATCTCTTTTGTAATTTCTAAGATAGGCAATACTCTCTCAGGAGCAACGATCGCTAAAGGAAGTAAGAATATATTGGTAGTCGGAGAGGTAAATCTACCACCTATATCGCCTTTTCCGTTTAATTGAATTCCTCTTTGAACAAATTCCCCTGTATCAAAAGGAGAACCCTTATCAGTGATAACCCATATATGCCCTGAGATATCTAAATTAAATTTTTTGTATAAGTCTTCAAAGTATTTTTTATGCGAGACAGTCTCCTGCGTAGTCCCTGATTTAGAAATTGGGATAATCAAGGTATTTTTAAGCGCATCTTCCAGGCTAGTCTCTCCCTCTTTTATTTTATCTAGAATGTCGGCAATCGCCGCCGGGTCAGTAGTCCTTAAACTGTAAATCTTAGTATCTTTTTCACCAAAGGTGCTTTTTACAACCTCTACACTTAACCCCGAACCACCCATGCCGCAGAAGATTACATTTTTGTATTGATCTCTGATCGCTTCTGCATCATCTAAGGCTTGTTTTACTGTTTCAGAATGCTCTAATACCCATTTAACTTTCTCTAATGACCAACCCAGACGATTTTCTTTTCCATCAAAGCCTATTTTCGACCACTGAGGATCAGTCATATCGGCTTCTTCTTTTGTTAAGCCAAACATCGCAAGCAGCCGCTGATTAAAGTTCTCTGCAGAAAGTCTAGTTAAAATTTCCTTAACTTCTTTTTCACGATAAAACATAGGTGAACTAACGATCTCCTCAATGTCAAGTTTTTTCAGCTCTTTTTATACTCCGATAGTTTCTTGATTCTTTTAAGCATATTAGGATGGGTGCTTAAGGTCTCTAATAGCATATCCTGGAAGCCCAAAACCAGCCTCTTATTTCTCAAGGCCTCGAGTTCAGAGCTGTCTAAGGTGCCGCTTCTGTCTAAATCCAGCTGTTTCAACTCTTTGATCTCATTCAAAGCGCGGGAAGGGTCATTGACAAAGAATGCCTTAAGCCCTTCTGTTTCCTTTAGGGCCATCTTATCCATGCGCGCTGAGCCGTATACCAGCTTATATAGGCTTGAAGCCAGGCTGGCAGGTGAATTGCCTAACTGGATTGATCCTCTATCTGCAAAATACTCTCTGATCCTTGAGGCATAAAGTACCAAGAGATTAGTGATGAAATAGAATAAAAATGCCACTAAGCCGATTAAGGCAGAATTGCCGCCCCCCCTGTTACGGCTTCTTCCGAAGAAGAGAAAATGCCAGGCAAGACGGTACATGATCATTGGTATTACCGAAAGCAGGGTTATAGTTACAACATCACGGTTCTTTAAATGGCTAAGCTCATGCCCTAATACTGCCCTTAGCTCATCATCATTTAGTAGATTTAAAATTCCTTGAGTAACACAAACCCTGCCGTCTTCAAGAGACCTGCCAAAAGCAAAGGCATTGGGAATTCCAATCTGAGCAATACCTATCTTAGGTACGGGTATATTTGCCCGCACAGCTAACCCTTCTACCATCTCGAATAACTTAGGGGCCTCCTCTCTTTTGATATATTTTACCCGCATCATCATCTCGACGAGCTTGGGCCCGATCATATACTGGATAAACATCAGCGCAAAAGAAAAGATCAGATAAAAATAGAAGTTGGCGATACCCAGATATGAACCGATTACCACAACAGCTGCATAGAGTATAGCGAATAGAATCCCGATTAAAAAAAACATTCTCACCTTGAGAAAAAACATATTATTTACCCCCTTGCCCTTCTTTGATCACTTCTGCTTTAATCGTCAGTTTGATTACAGAATCTTCAGGGTCATCTGTATGAACATATGCATACTGTTTAATCTCACCCATATAACTTTTACTATCAAATTTTACTTTGATCTGAGTGCTCTCTTGCGGTAAGAGAGTGTTACTTTCTACCTCAGAGGCTGTACAGCCGCAGGAAGTATGCACTTTTTCGATTTTTAAAGTTTCTTCGCTATCATTGCGGATAGTAAAATTATGCTCTACTATCTCTCCCTTCTCAATTTCACCAAAGTCCCAGAAATAAGGACTCTCTATATCTTCCTCTTCAGATGCCCCGACTACCACCGGACTATCCTGCTCTTTTACCATTTCCTGCGCATAACAACCCATTGGCGATATAGAAAAAACCATAATTAAACCTAGAACCCAGAACCTAAAACCCCTGCCTGTCCGGCAGGCAGGTAGAACCTTTTTCATTACCCCCTCCAGATTAAGAATATACCTAAACCAAAGAATAAAGCTGCCATAAGAATCTTTACCGCCCCGAGGTTTTTCTTTAAGAATTTAGAGAATTGGTCGGATGTTACTCCTAATAAAGCCAAAAGGAAGATTGCAACTAACGGTATGATAAACATTATGTTATAAAGAACAAGGTAAAGAAAAGCCCGTATCTTAAGGTGCGTTGTCTTTAAGACAAAGCTTATCGTGGGAAGATATGTTTGGCCTGTACAGATTCCCTCTAGTATCGATACAAGAAACCCGGTAATAAATGCACTGACTACTAATTTAGAAATACTCCTCTGAGTCTGACTGCCCCTGTAATGTGCTCCGATTACAGAATGTATCCTGTTCTTAATCGATGGAGGAAGTTGCAGTACAAGTCCGTCTGTCTGCTGCGTTTTTTTGAATTTAAAATAATCATAAAGTGCTAAAATTCCTAATATTATGCTAAGACTACCAACTGAGTAATTGAAGATCCTTGCGATTACCCAGAAGCCGCGCAAACTATAAAGCACGCCAAACAACCCCAGACCGATGAGAAAGTAAGTAAGAAAAACCGCTAGCATAAAACATAGGCAAACAATCGTCATGTCCCTTTTTCTATATCCCTGAACCGCTAAAAAAGAAATAAAAAATACGATAACCGTAAAGGCACAGGGATTCACTCCGTCGATCAGGCCTGCGGCCGCAATTACCAGAGGCCCGAAGGCTTTAAAACGTTCAATCAGATTTACTTCGGGTAAAAACCGCTCTCTATAGGGTAGATGCAAAGATTCGGCAATAAAACCTGCCAGTTTTTCTCCAGCTTCCTTCTTACCTACAAAAAAGCGTCCGTTAAAATAAAATGTAGGCACAGTTACCTCGATCTCTTTTTTTTCAGATTCTATAAGGCTTAAAAGCAATTTGTAGTTTTCGACATCATCGATATTACGGTATTCTATTTTGATTTGATCCTTAAAACTCGTCTCTAGCATCGGAATTATCTCACTTTTTGCTTCGACGCAACTATGACAGGTAGGAGAGTGAAAGAATATCAGCTTAGGAGAATCCAGAGCATAAACTTTGCCCCCGGCAAGATTCGTAAACAGCAGCGATAAAAATACAGCTAACAACAACCTAATTTTTTGCATAGTCATTTGCATGGTATTCGAATGAATATTATACTTCTTTTAACGTGAAACTCAACTTCTTTAGGTCCATCTTTGGTTCTGAAGCTAAGCCTGTCCGCCGCCTTCCCGCCGGCAGGCAGGTAGGCGGAGGTACCCCCAATATCAGAATTTATTGTAAGCGCTGTATTTCCCTGCTCCCGAAATAATTAAAGCAAAACAGACAGCCGCAATAATCAAAGTATATTCAAAGCCGCCCGCTGAGAGGAAGAATCCTTTTGCTATATGTACCTTTAACGCCGCAACAGCTATCAAGATCAGCAATAATGAAGAGCTCGTCCTAACCAGGATCCCTAAAATCAAAAATAACCCTCCTATCAATTCAAGATACGCTGCCAGATAAGCCCAAAATAATGCAGGGGCAAATCCCATGCCGGATAACATCTTGGTAAATCCATCGATTCCGGATCCACCGAACAAACCAAAGCACTTCTGCAACCCGTGACCTGCGAACATAGCACCCAAAGAAACCCTCAAAACTAAACTTGCTAAATCCATCATCTGCCACCTCTTCTGATTATTAAGCTGCGTATTATCCCTAATTTATTCCTAAGGGCATAAGAACGGTATATACACATTATATAATGAAAAAACGTAGCAAGAAAACCTTTTACTTTTGAACCTAAGACTCTTCCACAAGATTTGTTATTAGCCATGGGTATAATATAGCCTAAATCTATTGGTGTATATTTATGAAGTACTTTCCCTTCTATACTATTTATTATATTTTTTGCGGCATAGTTGCCCTCTATTATGCTGAATTGAATAGCCATTCTTAAAAATGATTTTTTATACGCAAAATAAGCTGCATCGCCGGCTACAAAACAATCTTCGCTCAACCTTAAATACTCATCGACCTTTATTCTCCCTTGAGGGCTCTTTTCTACTTTTAAATCCTCGATAAACCTTCCGGTTTTTACCCCTGCAGACCAAATCAACATAGCATTCTTAAAAGCTAATCCATTATTCAAATAAAAATCCCCCGCTTCAATTTTCTCAATAGAGGTATTCAATAAAACGTCGATATCCATCCTTTTAAGGTTGTCCCCTACATAAGTTTTCATCCATTCGGGCAAAGGCCCTAAAATCGAAGGGGCTCGTTCAATGATCACTATCTTTTTGTCATTGGATTTTCCGCTCAACCTCGCTCTTAGATTTGTGGCTATCTCTATGCCTGTGTAACCGCCTCCAATGATAAGATAACAATTAAAGTTCCCTTCTTCTACGCCCAGGCAAATCTTCTTTACGTCCTCGGCATCATCCAGTTTATAAGCGTTTTTCATTGCATTATTATCACCGTAAAAGTTTGTTTCAGATCCGCTGGCAATAAGCAGATAATCATAGATCAATTCTTGCATAAGAGTAAACACTTTATTTTGTTTTAAATCAACGGAATAGACATCTTGATTAATAAATCGGAATCCGTATCTTTTACTTAAATCACTTATAGAGTAAAGCATAAAATCAGTATCTATTTTTCTGCCTATCGCGTCAGGCAAGAGAGGCAAAAAATTAAAATTCAATTTTTTATCTATCAGGATAACTTCCACTTGTCTTCTCTGCCTGGACAAAACTTGGGCCGCGCTCAAACCGGCAAAACCGCATCCGATAATTACAATTTTTTGCATATTAATAGATCCAGGATTAACATAATTCCGAACAGCGTTTGAAGAGCTATAGTTAATTTGGATGACTGAATTAATTTTGTCTTATGATTAAAATCCCTCTTTAAAATATTTCCGGTTTTGAATATCAAAACGGTAAAAACTAAACAAGATAAAACGCGAACGCTTAAATACCCTAGCCAGATATTCAGGAATGCGGCTAATAATGCGGCAAAGGCCAGCATATAATAGGTAACAAAAGCCTTCTTTGAACCTGTAAGGCTTACCCAGTTAAATTTGGATACTTTTTGATCTTGTGCAAAATCCGGGATTTCGTTAACAAACAAAATCAAAGTAACTAAAAAACCGAAAGGTAGTGATAGCATAAAACTTCGAAGGTCAGGAAATACGCCCGTCTGGATAAAATACCCTCCCATAACCAAAGCAGGGCCAAATAAAACGAAGAGCACAGGCTCACCCAGTCTTCTGTAAGAAAACTGGAGCGGTTTAGCTGAATATGACCAACCTAAGAAAATAATAACCAGGTAATAGATGATCACGGATGGGCTTCTTAAAACCAAAGCTAAGAGAACAACGCTAAGTAATGAAAGAAAAGCCAGAGCTATGCCTAGTTGAAGATAGAATTTTTCAGAGAACACTTTCTCTTGGATTAATTTTGAACCTCCGAAGAACTTATAGAATTTTCTATCCTGCCAGTCCGCTCCGCTTTTCGAATCAGCATAGTCATTAATCAGATTAGCGCTCAGGTGCACAGAAATTGCCGCGATTAACCCTAGAATAAAACCTAAAACATTGAAATACTCTCTTTCGATAAGTGAACCGAAGGTAAAAGGCAGGATGCTGGCGGTAACAAACGGTAATCTTAAAGCTCTGGTAAGGCCTTTGATCATCTTATTTTGTTTGAATTGCCGGTTTCCTTATGTTAACATATAATTTATGCTTTTGGCAATAAAAAACAGGATTGATACCGAACTTAATAGATTCATTCTCGACCTAGACAGCTTATACTCCCTAAATAAAATATCCCCTCTTCTCTTTAAATCAATAAAGGAGTTTATTTTAAGAAAAGGCAAGCGTGTAAGACCCACTCTGCTTATAATCAGCTATCTCGGCTTCGCCCCGAGAATTGCCCCCAACCTCTATAGAACCGCGATATCCCTGGAGCTTCTGCACGATTTTATGCTGGTGCATGATGACATAATTGATAAATCCGCTACCAGAAGAGGAAAACCTTCGATGCACGAAGTGTTCAATAAGTATCTAAAAGGTAGTAATAACCGTAAGTTCAGCGGAGAGGATCTGGCGATTGTTTCAGGAGACGTTATGTATGCTATGGCAATACATGCCTTCCTTTCTGTAAAGGAAAATCTTTACCGCAAAGAATTAGCCTTAAAGAAATTCAGCGAAGCTGCCTTTTATACCGGGGGAGGAGAATTTCTCGAGCTGCTCTGCGGCCTTAAAAGTATCGAGAGGATGTCGAAGGAAGACATCTATAAAATATACGATTTAAAAACCGCAAATTATACCTTTGCCTCACCTTTAAGCATCGGGGCAATCTTAGCTGGTGCTTCTAAAAAACAAGTCGATATTATTTTTAATTATGGTCTATATTTAGGCAGGGCTTTCCAGGTTAAAGATGACATTACTGGAATGTTTGAAACTGAAAAAAAGATCGGAAAATCTACTCTCACCGACCTGCAGGAAGCTAAAAAGACGCTACTTATTTGGTACGCCTATCACAACTCAGGTAATAAAAATAAAAGGATTATAAAAAGGATCTTTTCGAAAAATACAGTAACTAAGGCTGACCTAGTTAAAATACGTAATATTATATTAAGATCAAAAGCCCTGGATTATACTAAAAGCGAGGTTGCTTTATTGAGAAAAAAAGCAGAAACCTTGATTAAATTATCTTTAATAAAACCCGAATATAGGAATGCTCTTACTGCTTATGCAAATAAAATAATCGATTTATGATTAACTTTTGCTTATTCGCTACCTTTAAAACAAATAAATTTACAACTTCTGTTTTTAATATCCAATGCTAATTCATTGCCAGGGTCGATTTCAAGCGCCTTATCAAGATAGATCTGATACATGCTATTATTGCCCTTCCTTTTATGAAACTGCGCTAACCTGACATAGACATCGGCAAACAAGGGATCAAGCTCTATTGCCTTTTTGTAGTATTGCTCTACTTTATCTAAATCCCCTCCAGCTAAAGCAGGAGCTAAAAGATAAAAACTCCCTAAACCAAACATAACCCCGGCATTATCAGACTGCAGCCTCGCTGCTTTCTTTAAATTAGGCATTACCGCTGTGCCGTTTAGCACCTTAGATACCGGGCCTCCGTAATGCGCGATCATTCCTTTACCTCCGGCAACTAATAAATAAGCTCTTACATAATTACTAAGATCGACATTATCCACCCCTTGCCGGAGAACCTTGTAAGCAAGCTTTACTGATTTATCAAAATCCATCTTGATATACTTAATATAGGCAAGGCTAATATAAGCCGGAGAAAAATCAGGATTTAAAACTATCAGTTCATTTAAGATCGCTTCTGCTTTCTCTAAATCGTGTCTTCTGCGCAGAACTTCGGCTACACCCCATTGCGCTTCTTTTGTATCCGGGTCTAAACTTAATATCCGGTTAAAGCTCTGGCTTGCTTCTTGATCTTTATGTTCATTAAGATAAATCAGGCCAAGAATATATAAATCATCTATATTATCGGGGCTGCTTTGTATCGATGCTAATGCATAGGGCAAGTTCCTCCTATCCGCTTCTTCATGCAGATACTTCCAATTTAATCCATAACATATATTCGCTTGCAAGGCGAAAATAATTAAGAATATAAATATTCTTTTCACTATTATTTATTAGTGGTGTTATTTAAAGAGGGTATTAGAGATAACAAAAGAGGTAAAAACGATAGAGACCATAGACATAAGTTTAATCAAAATGTTGATGCTCGGGCCTGCGGTATCTTTAAATGGGTCTCCGACAGTATCCCCTACTACGCTGGCCTTATGAGCAAAAGAGCCTTTCCCGCCAAGATTACCTTCCTCAATATACTTCTTGGCATTATCCCAAGCCCCCCCCCGGAGTTAGCCATCATTATTGCCAGAACAAATCCGCATACCAATGTACCTATTAAAAGTCCTACTGTTGCCTCTACTCCTATAAGTAAACCAACCGCAATAGGAGCAATAATAGCGGTTAATGAAGGGAGAATCATCTCTTTTTGTGCTGCCGAGGTAGCAATGTTTACACAGCGAGCATAATCAGGCTTTGCCTTTCCATCCATAAGGCCGACTATTTCTTTAAATTGCCTGCGTACTTCTATTACGATTTTACCTGCCGCCCTACCTACTGCACGCATGGTCATAGAGGAAAATAAAAACGGGAGCATCCCGCCGATAAATAAGCCTACTAAGATATTGGGATTCATCAGGCTTAAAGTCATCTCTTTACCGTATAAAGCAACCTGCTCTTTATAAGCGGCGATCAAAACCAAAGCCGTTAAAGCAGCAGAGCCTATAGCAAAACCCTTACCCGTGGCAGCAGTGGTATTTCCTAGTGCATCTAAGGCATCGGTCCTTTTCCTGACCTCAGGAGGTAAGTTTGACATCTGGGCATTGCCGCTGGCATTATCAGCCACCGGGCCATACGCATCTGTGGCTAAAGTTATACCTAATGTTGATAATAATCCTACCGCAGAGATCCCCACGCCATAAAGGCCGGCCTGGAAATTAGATGCTCCTTTGGAGAGAAAGAAGCTGGTTAAAATCGCTATCCCGATAATTATCACCGGGGAAAAAGGTCGACATCATCCCTACGGACATACCGCCGATAATAACCGTAGCCGGGCCGGTTAAGGATGCATCTGCAACAGAACGTGTAGGTTTAAAATTACTGGAGGTGAAATATTCTGTTGATAACCCGATCAAGACTCCTGCAATCAAACCGGAGAGCACCGACCAATAAACTCCCATGTTCTCCATGCCCAATGTAAATCTAACTAAAAAATACGAAGTTACCGCAACCAATATTGCGCTGACAAAGATCCCTTTCCTGAGCGCGGCTAATAAAACATTCTGTTTTGCTTCTTCGCTGCTTCTCACGAAAAAAGTACCCAATATAGAACAGATAACTCCTACCGCAGCCATAACCATAGGAACGGTTACACCCGCTACTCCCAGACCAGCAGCTACACCCAAAGCTGCAGTAGCCACTATCGAACCTACATAAGACTCGTAAAGATCAGCGCCCATACCTGCTAGGTCACCGACATTATCACCTACATTATCTGCAATAACCGCGGGATTGCGCGGATCATCTTCGGGAATTCCTGCCTCAACCTTCCCTACTAAGTCTGCTCCTACATCCGCGGCTTTGGTAAAAATACCTCCGCCCACCCTGGCAAATAAAGCCTGGGAACTGGCACCCATACCAAAACAAAGCATCGTAGATGTAATTGCCGTAATTTTGTCTGTCCCCACAGGAATAGTGTGACTGGAATAATACCAATCGAGAAAATAATACCAAATACTCAAATCCAGGAGCCCTAAACCCACTACCACCAAACCCATCACAGCGCCGCTTGAGAAAGCCACGCGCAATCCAGAATTCAGGCTCTTCATTGCAGCTGCGGTTGTGCGGTTAGAGGATTGGGTCGCAATGCTCATTCCGATAAACCCGGCAAGACCAGAAAAGAAACCGCCGGTGAGAGATGCAAACGGGACAAAAATAACTAAATATTTTTTTAATGCCAGGACCAATAATATAATAAAAACTACAATAAAGAATATTGATACTGCTGCGTACTGCCTCTTTAGATATGCCTTTGCTCCGACTTTTACTGCCTGAGCAATCTCCTTCATCCTGGGAGTTCCCTGATCTTTAGAAAGGATCCAGAAAGCAAGATAAGCGGCAAATAACAGTGCGATTATGGAGCCGACCGGCGCCAACAACAATAAATCAAAATTACCCATTTTAAAGTTCTCCTTTTATTAAAAAATTATTTTTGTAATTGTGCCTATGCTAACATAAAATCATTATAAGTCAATAAAATTTATTCCTGCTTCTGCTTATCGTCGACCACCCGGCCTTCTACGTCTATTACATCATCCTTTTGCCTTGATGGAGAAGCAATCCGACGCATGATAATATAGGAATAAAGAAAAAATAATAAAATTAATCCTACCTCAATTAATAACCAGGCGGCAAATCCAAAGAAAATCCAACCAAAGAAAAAATTGAATATTATCAATGAAGGCAACAGGCATCCTGTCCGACTTAAAAACATCAGAGAATTTAGATTATCCTTTTTAGACATAAAGCAGCTTATTCTCCCTTTATCATAGGAACAAATCTAACTGGCAGGATATTCTTCTCAATTAATTTTCCTTGGCTCTTAATCAATAACTTTAATTCCTGGAATAGGGTTCCTACGGGAACCACCATCCGTCCACCCTCAACTAGTTGTTCGACTAGAGCCTGGGGGATCTCTGGCGGAGCTGCGGTTACGATTATCGCATCAAAAGGGGCAAAATCCGGCCAACCTAAATACCCATCTCCTTGCTTGACACAGATATTTTTGTAACCTAAATCTCGCAGCAAGGCCTCTGCCCTACTTGCTAATTCTGGCAGAATCTCGATAGTATACACTTCTTTCGCTAATTCGCTTAATATCGCTGCCTGATATCCGCTACCCGTACCAATCTCCAGAACCTTCTCATTACCTTTTAACTCTAGCAGCTCAGTCATTAACGCGACGATATAAGGCTGGGAAATTGTCTGGCCGCTACCGATCGGTAAAGGTCCGTCCTCATAGGCCAAATGCCTGATCTTGAAAGGAACAAATTTATCTCTTTCTATGCTACGCATTACTTCTACCACTCTTTTATCTTTAACTCCTCTTGCTTCAATCTGTTCACCTACCATTCTCTCACGTTGCCTCTTATGGTCTACTTTGTAAGAGGCAGAAGTAACCGCATCTTGTGAAAAAGCTAAATTATAAACTATCAATAAAGCACTAATAAACAATAAACTGATCTTATATCTCATCTCCACACCCATAGTATCTCTTTAAATTAAAGCTTCTCCCAATGGATCAAATCATCCAATATTCTTTTGTCTTTGATCTTAAAAGCATCTTCTGAATCAGGATAACCTAAGGAAATAAGACTTACGAGTTTAAAGCCCGCGGGAACATTTAAGATAACGCTAACCTGACTACAATAAGTCTTCTTGTCACCGGCTACCCAGCAAGAGCCGATACCTAAAGCAGTTGCAGCCAAAAGTATATTCTGAGTTGCCGCACAGCCATCCTCTAAGTAATACTTGGTATCTTTACAAAATACCGCTATGCAAGCCGCAGCACCCGATAGAAACCTGCCATTTTCAGCTAAATCTCCTAACTTATCAAGAAGAGCTCTTTCGGTTATAATAATAAACTCCCATGGCTCAACCCCTCTTGCTGTAGGCGCAAATCTTGCCACATCCACTAACTTCCGGAGGTCTTCCCTGGGGATTGTTTTATTAGCGTAATCCCTGACACTTCTTCTTCTTTTTAGTGTCTCTAAAAAATTCATCTTGCCTCCTCTGTAAAGATTAGGAAATTTTACTGCGAATTTCTGCTGGAATGGGTTTGGGTTTTAAATTCTTATCTACACAGGCAAGAATTGTCTTGGCCTGTAAGACTATCTTATCGTTCTGATTTCTTAATAGATAGGTAAATTCCATACTCACCCTAGAGGTATTGGTAATCTGCGTATCTATCCGCAGTGTATCCGCGTAAAAGGCAGGCATTTTATAGTCTGCTTCCTGTCGCACAACTACGAATAATATGCCTTGATCCGCCAGTTCTTTTATCAGGACCCCTTTCTCTGCTAAAAGTTCAGTACGGGCTTCTTCGAGAAATTCAAGATATTTTCCGTAATAAACTACGCCCCTGCAATCAGTATGATGATAATAGATTTTTTTTGCATTTTATCTTTCTGATAAAAATAGGCCCATAATTTCCTATGGGCCTATTCGCTGTTTTGTTTTAAATTATTGTTTTAACGCTGCTAAGGCCTTGGAATTATCACTGGTAGTAAAAATCAGCTTTGCCGGGCAATTCGTAGAGCAGGTAGTTCCGTAAATTTGCTTGATATCGATATTTTCGGCAACTAACTTCTCGGTGATGATCTTTAAGGCGCCAGGCTTATTCTCCAGCTCTACTACTATTACTTCGCTCTCCTGAATAGATTTGTAACCTGCCTCTTTTAAAGCATCGGTGGCGCGGGCATTATCAGCGCAGACCAACATAATCTTTGCCTGATTACCTTGCGCATAGCCTGCGACTGCTTCGATATTTATATTACTCTCGGCTAATAACTTTGACATATCCGCTAATATACCAACCTTATTCGAAGCCACAGCTGCTATTTCTTTACCTAAATTCGCTGCTTTTATCATCTTCACCTCCTTTTAACTTTATAATTTTACCATAATTCTCAATACTTGAGAATTAAAAATGTGCACCCCTGTGCCTCTCTGCCAAAAGCACTATATTCTTTAATTCGTCCAGATTAGCGGCGTTCAACCACTTCTTATCAAATTCAGTATCCTGAGTAATCTGAGCAATGGCAGCAAGAACCTTTAAATGTAAATTTCTCTCGTCGCCAGAACCTACCAGAACAAACGCAGTATGTACAATCTGATCATTGGGGAAAATAATCCCCGTCTTCGCTCTGACTAATAGTATTTTGAAGATATTTTCTCCCTGCACAATTATATGCGGTATTGCCAGACCTTTTCTTATTACTGTGCTTGTATCATTCTCTCTTTCTATGAGCTTTTTAAATAAAACTTTGTGGTCCTGATTTAGTTCTTTACCCAAAAGCTCAGAATAAAGCAATGGTATTCAGGGGTAGATTAGTTAAAAGGGTTAAATACGCGCCCACCCCGATGAGTGCAAATGCCGCCTTTAAACTTAAGGAGAACCAGCTGCTAAAGCCTGCCATTGTCCCGATCACAGGACCAAAACCTTTCATAATATAGACGTAGTCTCCTCCTGCACGCGGCATGGCGGTAGTCAATTCAGCCGTACTCAATAGAGTGGGAATACATAAAACAGCGGAGAGCAGGTAAGATACGATTACCGCCGGCCCTGCCTTAGCAAAAGCCAAGCCCGGTAAAATAAATAACCCGGAACTGATCATTGCTCCAGAAGCTATGCAAAAAACGTCTAAAAGGTTAAGCTCTCTCTTTAGATACTTCATCTGGATTTCTGGCAAGGGACTTACTAATATCCTGACGAGAGTAACAGATCAGGACATCCTTTGCTTTAATCACTGTATCTCCGGTAGGCCCTCCGATAAAAGTCTCTCTTTTGTTTACCTTGCGGTAAATTGCCAAAATCAATACTCCTTCTTTATCTAATCGTAATGCGCTTAACTTCCTATCAACTAACCAACTGTCGCTTCTAACAGTGATCCTTGAAATGATATACCCTTCATTAAAACCTAATATCTGCTCATAATCAAAAATCCTCAGGGCCGTCCATTTCTCCAGCGCCCTTTTGATTATTTTTCTCATCAATACGTATATATGCTTTGAGCGCGCAATCAGATAAATGATCAGTACGCCAGAAATTAATTGCGCCCCCCTGATCAACATATCTCTTCCCGTTTCTCCGACAAAAGTCAAAACTAAGGTTGCAACCGAAGTAGTAACTCCCGCGCTGCCGAAAAGGATAAGTATACGGATGATGCGCCTTCTTACAGGGTGAGTGACTATTGATTCCGATTCGGCAGTCGTAAACCCTACTCCGGAAAATGCTGATTGAGCCTGAAAAGAAGCTATCTCCGGAGAGAGGCCGGTAAGCTCTAAGGCGATTGAGCCGATCCTGATAACCACGATAGATAAAAGAATCACAGCCAATAAACCAATAAGTGCTACCATGTTTTATGCACTCCTTAGGATAATTTTACTGATCAGAGAAAATAAAAGATAGTCCAAGTTAACCGGCTTGATCAGATAATCATAGACGCCTAACTTCATCGCCTCCAGTGAGATATTCTCATCTACCGACCCGGTTATAACGATTACACCCGTTGCCGCGTTAGCCTCTCTGATCTTCTTCAAAGCCATCAGACCATCCATGCCGGGCATATGCATATCTAAAAGAACGATTATCGGCCGCTCGCTTTTCACCTTTTCTAAAGCCTCTTCCCCGCTTCTGGAGATGATCGGACTAAAACCCTTTTTCTTCAAAAAATCTCCGAGTAAAGTACAGATCTCATCGTCATCATCAACGATCAGGATACGCCTCCTTTCCTCCTGAGATTCCTCTAAGTTCTCCTCAAGCACAGAATTTACTATTTTTGAGATCGCGGCAATCCCCCAGGATTTTCTCATCAGGCCGGTTGCGCCGTTATGCCTAGCCTCTCTATCCAATTCAGGATCCTCAAGAGCAGTAAGCATGATGATTTTTACAGTAGGATTAATCTCTCTCATCTGCTTTAAAGTATCGATACCGCTTAATTGCGGCATTTTTATATCTAACAATACCAAATCTACTTTTGCTGACTTAAGTATTTTAGCCCCCTCTTCTCCTCCCATGGCGGTAATTATTTTGTATCCTCTTACAGAGAAGAGGTCATAAAACAACTCTCTGATTTTTAACTCATCGTCAACGACTAAAATACTTTTTCGCATAACTATCTCCTCTTAGCTTCTTCTATTATACTACTAGCGAGGTTTTATAAAAATAAATCTTTATTTTCGTTGCCTTAGGTATTTTCGTATTTCAACTAATACTTTCTTGCTCACTTCTTCGATCTCGCCCTTAATTGTGATTCCGCTTGCGGTCTTATGGCCTCCTCCTCCAAAACGGGCGGCAATTTTATTAACATCAATTTTCCCCTGCGACCTCAGATTAACTCTTACCGCATTTCTCGCTCCAAAATTACTCCGAAACAAAGCTACCACTTCGATATCTTTGATCGAACGCCCGAAACTTAAGAGGCGCTCAGAAAGGTCAAAAAATGGCTTTTTGTTTTTCAATATATCCTGTTTCAGCTGAAACCAGGCGATCCTCCCTCCTGCTTCGCATCTAATCGTAGGTAGTATCATGCTTAATGACCTCAGATCCTGAAAAGGTATGCTCTCATAGACCTTACGGTAAATCGAGGGAGCGTCTACTCCGCAACTGAGAAGTTCTGCCGCTGCCTGGTGGGTCGAACTACTGGTATTAGAATAATGAAATGAACCGGTATCGGTAAGTATCCCTACATATAAACAGATAGCGCTTTCTTTATCTAAAGGAACACGCATCTTTTTATATAAATTATAAATCATCTCTGAGCAGGAAGAAACATTAGGCTCTATCCAATTTATCTGGCCAAAACGCCGATTACTTATATGATGGTCTATGTTCAGAATGGGTTTATTATCTGTGTTCAGCTTCTCTACCCGTCCGGATCTATTTAAATCAGCGCAATCCAGCACAGCGAAACAGTCAAATTTTATATCCTGCACAAATTTCTTCCTGTACTGCTTAATCACATTTATACCGGGCAGAAAATCATAGCTGTACGGCAAGGCATCCTGATTAACGATAATTGCTTGTTTACCAAGTTTTTTAAGAAGATTATAAAACGCTAATTCCGCGCCTAATGCGTCGCCCTCTAACCCCATATGGGCGGTGATGAGAAATCTTTTATTTTTCCTGATGCAGCTGATTGTCTTTTTTAGACTCATCTTGCTCCTTTACCCCGTTAGAAATTTTGTCTTGTTTCTCTGTATGTTCGGTATTTCTAACGGTGTTTATTTTATCCAGAACCTGCTGGATTTTAATACTATATTCGCTGGATCTATCCTCTCGGAAAAAAATTTCCGGGGAGAACCTTAAACTGATCCTCTGAGAAATCAGCCTGCGGATAAAACCCAACGCGCTCTCTAACGCTTCTTTAGTTTTCTTCCACTCCTTTTCCTTCCCTAATACGCTGAAAAAAATCTTTGCCGCCCTAAGATCCTGGGCCATTTCCACCCGGGTGATAGTAACAAAACCTATACGCGGATCTTTTAATTCATCGTGTATGATAATGCTGACTTCTTTCCTGATCGCCTCGGCGACCTTTTCTTTTCTCGACATCTATATCAACTCCATATCATAATCAAGCAGTATTCATTGCAGTTTGACAATTTTTTTTATTAACCTGAGCTGAGCATCCTTATCTTCAGCCAACCCATCAAGTTTGGCTTTAAAGACTTTCTTTAAAATACTCTGATAATCCGGACCCGGCCTGATACCCAATTCCTGCAAATCATACCCACTCACGCCTAAACTCAGATGCCTGTAAGTCTTTAAAAAATCATCGATATTCTGTCGGATTATACCCTGGTTATATTTTGCCTTCAGCAGAAGAATCACCTCGTAAGATAATGGTGACAAAAGCGAGTAAATCCTGGATGGTCGAAGTCCTTTTTTATCCAGGATTAGAATAAATTTGCGGTTGATCTTCTTAGAAGATATAATTTTTTTCGCATTTTGTTTCCCGAAAGCGAATTTATCGCATACTTTTTTGGTTTGCTTCAGATTCAGAGAATCAATCAATCCCATAAAATATATTACCCAGCGCTCGATTCTGCCGTGGGACAGAGCTATCTTCTCAATAGAACCAAGAAGCTTGCGTGTCTTTTTACTCAGCGATAACGCTGGTGTTATAAAATCAAATCCGGTCAATTCCTGCATACGCCTTATCTGCTTAATCGGCCGCTCTTCTTTTAATAATAAGACCAATTCATCGCGTATTCTTTGCGGCTCGACTTTACTCAACATCTTTAGCCTAACTGCCTGCTTCAAATATTTCAGGGTTCTTGGCTCAATCTTAAAATTAAACCTTTGTTCGAATCGGATCGCCCTTAGTATTCTAGTAGGGTCATCAACAAAACTTAAATCATGCAGAAAGCGTACCCGTTTATTACGCAAGTCAATCTCCCCGCCGAAGAAATCTATCAGTTTACCGAAATTCCCTCCCGTAATACTTATCGCCATTGCATTTATCGTAAAGTCACGCCTGAAATGGTCATCCTTTAAGCTAGCGGTCCTCACCACCGGTAAATATGCCGGCGACGGATAAAATTCTTTCCTGGCGCTTGCCACGTCAATCTTCAAATCAGGTCTGATTATAACCGTAGCTGTTTGGAATCTTCTATGGCAGATAAGCTTTGATCTCAGGATCTTTGCGAGTTCTTGTGCAAAAGCGATCCCATCACCTTCGATTACTATATCTAAATCCAGGTTATTAGCGCCAAGTATCAAATCCCTTACGAAACCGCCGACAAAATAAGCACGGATATTCATATGCTCTGCAAGGTCTCTAGCTAAACCTATCAACTCCTGAATCTCATCTGGTAATCTATTTAAATATTCTCTCATCACTAAGGCCTGGGATGAAACTTTTTATGCACTGATTTTAATCTATCTTTGTTTATATGGGTGTAAATCTGTGTCGTGGAGATATTGGAATGCCCGAGCATCTCCTGGACAGAACGCAGATCCGCTCCCCGCTCTAATAAATGAGTGGCAAAAGAATGCCTTAATATGTGCGGCTTTATAGCTTTCTTGATCCTTGCTCTCCTGGCGTATTGCCTGATCAGCTTCCATAATGACTGACGTGATATTCTCTGGCCGAAACGATTGAGAAAAAGAAAATCAGAACTCCTTTTAGTCGCATCCTTACGTTTTCCTTTAGGATTCAACAGATACGGCCTGCTTATCTCTAGATATCTTTTCAGGCTGATTATAGCTTTACTGCCTAACGGTATAACCCGCTCTTTATTGCCCTTGCCAATGCAGCGCAAAAAGCCTACGTCGAGATTCAGATTATCCAATTTGAGATTCACTGCCTCTGATACACGCATACCCGTGGCATACAAAGTCTCTAATACCGCCCTATCCCTGGAGCCCTGTTTTTCCCTGACATTAGGCTGAGCAATTAATTTCTCGACTTCATTAAGAGAAAGTGTCTCGGGTATTTTCTTCCATAACTTAGGTGATTCTATCAGGTTAGTGGGATCAACCTTCAAAATCCTCTCTCTGACCAAAAATCTGTGGAACATCCTTATGGCAGCTAGACGCCTGGCAACCGAATTGGCGGAGATCCCCTTGTCCTTCTGTGAGAGCATAAAGTTGGTAATCTCTGCTTTGGTCGTTTTAGATAAAGCATCGATATGTAGTCTGTTCAAAAAATCTATGTAATAATTAAGGTCCTGCCGATAAGAGATTATTGTATTCTTGGCTAACCCTCTTTCAACGGTTAAATAATTAAGGAAGGTATCGATAAGTTCCCTCATTTTAGTTCATAAAAGAATTGCTTCTTTTCTCTCTGCCGATCGTAGAACTGGGCCCGTGTCCGGGATAAATTACCGTATCTTCGGGTAAAACCATCAGTTTCTCTTTAATAGACTTTATCAGTAACTCCTCGTTTCCGCCTGCTAAATCAGACCTGCCTATTCCCTGAAAAAATAGAGTATCCCCGGTAAAAGCAATTTTCTCTTTGGGCTTCTGCATCAGCAAAGTGATACCTCCCGGAGTATGCCCCGGGATATGTAGAACTTTTAACTGTATATCATCCAACTCAATAATATCTTCGTGCTTTAATGTTTTTATCCTGGATTTAACTTGATAATCCAAACTGAATAAACTGGAAAGATTAAGCTTTGGGTCTTTCAGCAAAACTAAATCTTCTTGGTGTATATATACGGGAGCACCGAACTTATTATCACAACCAATATGGTCGTAATGCCCATGGGTATTTATAATAATGGCGGGCTTTAGCTTATGTTTATCTAAAACCCGTTGGATCTTATCCGCCTGGTCTCCTGGATCGATAATTATAGCGGATGAGCCTGGAGTAGAAGCCAATATATAGCAATTCACCTGCATTGCTCCTACGCTTACCGCTTCCAATATCATACCAGATTATCCTTTACCTTACTGTAAGAAAAGTCTCTTAATATCTCTCTTTTTATCCGTTCTGAGACTTTGGCATTCGCTGCATTATCCGCGCCATAGGAATCTTGAGATATTTTATCACTCAACTTTTTTATTTGATCTATGTGTCCGTCCAGTTGCACTTTCTTCTCTTCATCTAATAACGCTCTTAAATTAATCAGATTCTTCATCGCCTCTTGGGCACAATCCATCTTTTTTTTCTTGCTTCTTCCTTCTTGTAGCGATACGGTTAACTCTACCTGCCAGGATTTCCAGAATGTGAAATACCTGCGATACAATTCTTCTTGAGTCATATCGAACTCGGTGTACTCTTCGGGTTCTAAGACAACCTCTATGGCAGTTTGATCTTTCTTCTTGGGTTTACGGGTAAACTTACGCGTAAAAGCCTCACAACCGATCGATGAAAAAATCAACAAAAAAATAAATAACGGATAAACTGTTTTCGTTTTCATCTAATCAACTCCTTAAATTTTCCCTCGTTAATAATCTCGACTCCTAGATTTTGTGCTTTAGCGTATTTTGAACCGGGATTCTCTCCTAACACTACAAAGTCTGTATCCTTACTCACGCTCAAAACAGGATTACCTCCGGCCTCACGCACTAATTTTTGAGCTTGCGAACGACTATGATCTTTAAGTTCTCCGGTGAACACCACGGTCTTACCGATCAAGGCTGTAGTCTTACTTTTAGAAAACTCTTCTTTAAAATTTAGCGCTGCCTTCTTAAGTTCTGCAATTATTTTTCTAGTCTCTGCCTGGGTAAAATAATCTACTATTGATTCTGCCACTACCGCCCCGACTTCATATATATTACAGAGTTCTTCCGGCTTAGCTTTCGCTAGATTATCCAGCGTTCTAAACTGCCTGGCTAAAACATAAGCGGCTTTCTCGCCTACGTGACGAATACCTAGGGCATAGATCAGATGCGATAATGGCCTAACCTTACTCCTCTGAATCGCAGAAAGTAGATTATGAACTTTCTGGTCTTTGAAAAAATCCAACCTTAACAGATCTTTTGCTGTTAATTTATAAATATCCGCGATATTCTTTACTAATTTCAACTCTACCAGCTGTCTAACCACAGATTCACCCATACCTTCTATATCCATAGCGCTACGGCTAGCAAAATGTAATAATCCCCGTTCGATCTGGGCGGGACAGGATGGATTTATACATCTGTAAGCCACATCTCTTTCTTTCTCCTTTACAACTTCTTTGAGGCATACCGGACAACGCTTAGGCACCGAAACGCTACTACCCCCTCTGCTCTCCAATACCTTGACTATCTTAGGGATTACGTCTCCGGCTCTCTCGATCAAAACCCTATCACCTATTTTTATATTCAGACGTTTTATTTCATCAAAATTATGCAACGTTGCATGTTTGATTATTACTCCTGCGCATTCAACCGCTTTAAGTTGCGCCCTGGGAGTGATTACGCCTGTTCTACCAACGTTTAGATCGATGTTTAAAACCTCAGTGGTCGCTTGATGTGCGGGAAATTTATAAGCAATTGCCCAGCGCGGGCTCTTCATCGTGGAGCCTAATCTCTCTTGCTGCCGGATAGCATTAACTTTAATTACCACCCCGTCTATTTCATAGTTCAATTTTTCTCTTTTCTCATGCCAATTTTTACAATACCTGATCACCTGATCAAGCGTCTTAAAAACCCTGGTATTTGTATTAACCGGAACGCCCCATTCTTTTAACCTCTTCAAGAATTCATCTTGATTAAAAAACTCTACTCCCTTACGCTCCCCTAGAGAATGTGCAAAGAACTTAAGCTTCCTCTTTGCAACTATGCTGCTATCAAGAACTTTTAAAGTTCCGCTGGCAGCATTACGGGGATTAGCAAATAGAAGTTCGCCTACCTTTTGTCTTTCTTTATTCAGGCTGTTGAACTCATTTTTATCCATATAGACTTCTCCCCGGATTTCAATAAAATCCGGAATCTCCTTACCTAATAAGATTAAAGGTATGGCGCGGATTGTCTTTATATTTCCGGTGACATCCTCTCCGCTTTGACCATCTCCTCTGGTAGCAGCGATAGATAGCTTTCCTTGCTTATAAGTTAAATTGGCGCTTACCCCGTCCATCTTTAGCTCTGCAATATACTCTATCTTCTCTTGCGACTTTAATCCTTTTTCTACGCGCTTCTCCCAATCGTTTAACTCTTCAAAGTTATAAGTATTATCTAAGGAGAGCATATCCTGTTTATGTCGAACTGTTCTGAATCCCTCTAGGATTCCCCCGCTCACCCTGACACTCGGAGAATCATCAGATTTAAACTCCGGATGCCTATTTTCTAATCTCACTAATTCTTTGAGAAGTAGGTCGTACTCTGTATCGGAGATCTTGGGTTGACTTAGTACATAATACAGGTAATCGTGATGTCGTATCCGGTTTCTTAAGTCTTCTATGTTTTTCTTTATATCCTTAGGCATTTTTACATACCGCTCAATAATCTGTCTGCCAAGAATCTAGGTAAACCCGCATCAATAATCTTCTTTCTGGCAACTTCTATCTCATAATCTATCCTTTTGATCCAGGCTTCTTTTTTGTCGGTATCGTAAATACAGTATGTGGCTTTAGGAATCCTGCCTCTTGGCTGGCCTACGCTACCAACATTTATGATATACTGATTCCCCTTTTCCATACTTATATAACCTTTGGTATTGTAATCAAGATCACCATCTTTATGTTTAATAAAACACCCTGCGACATGAGTATGTCCAATAAAACAGATCCTACTCTGCATCAGTCTAAAAGTTTCTCCGGCTGTAAAAAGATTGAACATATAATCGAATCTCTCTGGCTTGTTTAATGTTCCATGGACAAGCGTTAATTCCTTATCCTCATAAACCAATTTAAGATTTTTCAGAAAATATTTATTATTTTCGCTCAGATTACGGCTTGTCCAAGCTATTGCTTCATAGGCCACAGGATTAAAATATTGGGTTGAAAATAAACCTACGGCAGCCCAATCGTGATTCCCTGCTATACTGATTTCTGTCAGGCTTCTTACCCTTTCAATACTTTCATTAGGATTAGCTGCATAACCAACAATATCCCCTACGCAAAGGTATTTATCTATGGATTCATTTTTATAGGCATTTATAACTCTATCAAGGGCTTCTAAATTTGAATGGATATCAGAAAATATTCCGTAGCGCATTAACCTTCGACTCGTAGTTCGACTTCGCTCGTGATCATTCAAGAGATAGTGAGCGAAGTCGAACCATTAGAAATTTATACCGAAATCGCTAAACTCATCCGTAGCTTCCTGCCATTGGGCATCGGTATCGCTGATATAGGCAAAGAGGTATTCTTTTATTTTTTCTAAGAATTCCCCTAATATCCTCTCTTCTCCTTCAGCGATTACCTCCACTCTGCCGTCTCGTAAATTTTTTACCCAGCCCTTAACGCCTAGTTTATTAGCAACTTCTTCGGCAGTAAACCGGAATCCTACACCTTGCACTCTGCCGGAATAATATACATGTACTTGCTTTTTCATGGAATTGATCAAGAGAAAAATGCTCGGGCGGACAGACTTTTCCCGATGGTGGCGCTTCTTCGAAGTTTTCCATCGGGATCCCGACCTAGCCCTAGAGTAGCCTGTAGGGAAACTGTCGACTCCGATATTTCTTTTAAAGTGTCGGGGCGAGCGGACTTGAACCGCTGACCTCAACGTCCCGAACGTTGCGCTCTAGCCAAACTGAGCCACGCCCCGATAATCTTTTTCTCTCCGTGGCGCCTGCCTACCGGCAGGCAGGAAATCCCCGAAAGGGGATGACCACGCCCCGATAATCTTTTTCTCTCCGTGGCGCCTGCCTACCGGCAGGCAGGAAATCCCCGAAAGGGGATGACCACGCCCCATCACAATCCCCAATTTCAGGCTACTAGTATAACAAAAATTTATTCGCTTAGCAATGATTTGCTGTACTTAAATCTACGGTTTTTTTAGCAGGATGTCGAATTCGACATTGACCTTATCAGAGGGGCCCTTAAAACCCAAGGTAGTATTTTTAAGGGTATGAGGAATGATATAAATGCTAAAACTACTAGGTAGTTTATCTGCCACGGTAAGACTTATTCCGTCTACAGCCACGGAGCATTTTGGTAAAACGTACTTTAAAAATTGTGCCGGTGCGGCTATCTCAAAGCAGAGATTACCGGCGAGGTACCTTTTTCTGCGGATTACTCCAATGCAATCGATGTGCCCCAAGACAAAGTGACCGGATAGCCTATCCCCCAACTTTAAGCTACGTTCAAGGTTAACCTTGTCTCTAACCTTGAAAAAGCCTAAATTTGTGATCCTCATCGTCTCAGGCATAACCTCAAAAGCAATCAGGTTATTCTTCTTCTCTACCATCGTAAGACAGACCCCGTTTACAGAAACGCTATCTCCGATTTTCGAATCGCGCGGAATCTCCTTTGCCTTTATCTCGATTAAGGTAGTATTGCTACGCCTTGAAATACGTTTGATCTCACCTAATTCTTCGACAATCCCGCTAAACATAAGTGAACAGATAACTTACGACGCAGCTCCTGCGACGTAAGTTATAGCGTCATTAATTCTACCTGCCTATCAGCGTCTGTGAACTTACCCCCACACCAATTGGGAATTTAAGTTTTGCTATATACCAATTGGTGTGGGGGTTAAATTCAAACACACAACTTACGTCATCTTAAATTCCGTAATCCTTCGATAGACTCAGGATTACGTCCTGAGCGAAGTCGAAGGACGTAAGTTGTGTCCTCATTAAACATATCCCTCGAATAAAAAATCCTCTCCTATACGTTTTAATCTGGTGTCTTTTAACCTGATCGCTTTGTCTATTCGATTAATACCTTTACCCATAACTGAGCCTACTGCATCCCTGCCTCCGATAATTTTAGGACTGACAAAAAATATCACTTTATCAACCAATCCTTCGTCAAAAAGAGAGCCGATAAGAGTTCCTCCCCCCTCAACCAGACAGTTAGCAATCCCTTCTCGGGCTAGCTTCTTCATCATATCCTTAAGATTAATCTGCCCTGTTTTTTCTTTGATCTCTAGAATCTTTGCTCTCTGTGCTAAAATCCCCCTGTTCTCAGTCTCCTGCCCGGTTCCGGAATGTAAGGTAACGATTATTACCGAACTAGTACCGGAAAATATATTGGCATCTCGAGGTGTGCTTAATTCACTGTCTACGACTATCTTAATCGGTTGCTTTTTAGAAAACCAGGCATTCAACCTAGGGTTATCACGTAATACCGTATTAACACCGACCAAAATCGCATCGTAATTCTGGCGCATGCGATGAGAGAAACTCAGCGCTTTATCAGAAGTAATCCACTTAGAATCCCCCGATCTCGTAGCGATCTTCCCATCCAAAGATTCAGCAACCTTCACAGTTAAAAAAGGCATTTTCTTCGTAATGTATTTAATAAAGACTTCATTCATTCTTCTTAGTTGTCCGTCTAATAATCCTACTTTTACCTTTATTTGATTCTGCTTAAGTATATTTATCCCTCTGCCGTTATTTAAAGGATTGGGATCAATCATCCCCACGATCACCTCTTTTACTCCGCTCTTTACTATTCTATCTACGCAGGGGCCGGTTTTACCAAAGTGGGTACAGGGCTCCAAAGTTGTATATAGAGTCGCTCCCTTAGACCTATCTCCTGCTTGATCTAAGGCTACAATCTCTGCGTGCGCGCTACCGGCTTTCTTATGGAATCCCCTCCCATAGATCCTTCCTCTTTTTACTACCAGCGAACCGACCATCGGATTAGGCAGAGTTTCTCCTTTTGCCTTAAGCGCTAACTGCATCGCCAGGTTCATGAAATACTCGTGATTTCTTTTCATCGTAATTTATCTTTAGCTATCTTTAATCGTTCTACCAACTCATAGGGAATTTTATTCGAACCGATCTTTATCTGCGGTTTAGCTATACCATGACAGTCAGAACCTCCGGTAACCAGTAAGCTGTGTTTTTTTACAAGGTTGAGATAATAATTGACCATACCCTGCGAATGCTCAGGATAATATACCTCTAAACCCATCAGCCCATACTCGATGAATTTCAGGATTATCTGATCGTCGCCAATAGTATAAGGATGAGCTAAAACAGGGATACCTTCCATTTTCTTGATTAGTTCTATTGCTTGCGCAGGGGACAATTTGAAACCCGCCACATAAGCAGGGCACTTATCTCCAATATATTTCTGAAATGCCTCAGACACAGAGCCGACAATACCTTCCTTAACCATCGCCCTGGCCACGTGAAGCCTGCCCACAGTTCCCTCTCCTGCGATAGCGAATACCAACTCTGGCCTCAAACTAACATCCATTTCCTCTTTGAGTTTTTCTGCTATCTTATAGATACGTTCGACTCGGTTTTTCTTTAAAGTATCTAATTTATAACTCAACTCTTGATTCTTATAATCGATAAGATATCCGAGTATATGGACTTCAGTATTGTTATACTCTGCACTGAGTTCTATACCGGAGAGAATTTCCAATTCTCCTGTTTTAGCTACCTCTAAAGCAGGCGCTATACCCTCAACCGTATCATGATCAACGATAGCAATTGCAGAAAGCCCTACCCTGATAGCCTCTGAAACTAAACCTTCAGGCGTATGAGAACCGTCTGAAAAAGTGGTGTGTAAATGCAGGTCTGCAAATTTCACTTGTTCTTCTCTATCTTGATCTTGTCTAATATGGCATTCACAAATTTTCCGGCGTCAATGCCCGAGTATTTCTTGGCAAGCTCTACTGCTTCGTTGATCGAGGCCTTTGGAGGGATATCATCTCGAAAGATCAACTCATAACCGCTGATCCGGAGTATATTTCTATCTACTACTGCCATTCGTTTAAGCTGCCAGTTAGTCGCATGCTTTGAAATATTACTATCGATTACCTCCAGATTATCTATTACGCCATGCACCAGGCTATCAGCAAAGCTCTTCAACTCCTCCTCGATATTATCGTCAGCATGAGCCTGCCAGAAATTATCTAGCGAGGGATCAAGCTGCTCACGAGTAATATCGATCTGATAAAGAATCTGCAGAGCAAATTCCCTGGCACGTGTTCTTTTGCGCATTGTTTATCTGAGCTATTTTATCTGGGTTAATAAATTTACCATTTCGATTGCCGAAAGTGCTGCGTCGCGGCCTTTGTTACCTTCTTTTGAGCCTGCGCGCTCGATTGCCTGTTCAATAGTATCAGCAGTGATCACACCGAAAACAACCGGTGTGCCTGTATCCTGAGAAACCTTGGCTATTCCTTTGGCAACTTCAGAAGCAATATAATCAAAATGCGGAGTAGAGCCTCGGATTACCGTACCCAGACAAATCACCGCATCATGAGTGCGTAATTTAGCCATTCTTTGAGCGATTAACGGTATTTCAAACGCTCCGGGTACCCAAGTAACTATCAAATCCTTCTCCTCTGCCCCGTGCCTTACTAAAGTGTCAATACAACCAGAGATCAATTCTTTAGTAATGGACTCATTGAAGCGCGAAGCGATTATCCCGTATTTTTTACTCTTAGAAATCAAGCTTCCTTCTATTATCTTTACCATCTGCTCCCCCTTTCTTGTTATTTTATTCAATACTTAAATCATGCCCTAGTTTTTCTTTTTTAGTTTTAAGATACTGGTAATTCAAAGAGGTAGGCTCAATCTCCAGAGGCACTCTCTCAATAACACTTAAACCATAACCCTCTAATCCCACGATCTTACGGGGATTATTTGTCAGCAGCCTAATGTATTTGATGCCTAAATCCACCAGCATCTGCGCTCCGATCCCATAATCCCTAAGATCAGCTGCATGGCCTAAGGCCTCGTTTGCCTCAACCGTATCTAATCCCTGATCCTGCAAGTTATAGGCCCTAATCTTATCTACTAAGCCGATGCCGCGCCCCTCCTGATTCATATATAGGATTACGCCTTTTTTTTCTTTTCCGATAATCTGCATCGCCATATTTAACTGCCTGCCGCAGTCACAGCGTAAAGACCCGAATACATCTCCGGTCAGACATTCTGAGTGTACGCGTACAAGCACTCCGCTCGGGTCCATTTTACCTAGCACAAGTGCTGAATGGACTTTGCTGCTGATCAAATCCCGGTAGAGGATCAACTTGTATGTACCGAATTGTGTAGGGAGCTTTGTCTGCGTTACCCTCTCGATTAACTTCTCGGAACTCCTGCGATATTTAATCAGATCTGCAATAGAACAGATCTTTAGATTATGGTGCTTTGCAAACTCTAGAAGCTGGGGTAGACGCGCCATTGTCCCGTCATCATTCATAATCTCGCAGATCACACCTACCGGATACAACCCGGCTAATCTCATGAAATCAATCGCTGCCTCAGTATGCCCTGCCCTTACCAGCACCCCACCGGCCCTGGCCTTTAAAGGAAAAATATGTCCCGGCCTGATTAAATCTTCCCTCTTCATCTTTGGTGTTATCAGAACCTCTATGGTACGGGCACGGTCGTATGCGGATATTCCGGTGGTAATACCCAAAGATGCATCTACTGAGATCATCCAGGCAGTACCAAAAGGATCCTCCTTGGAAAGCTGAGTTCTGTCTTTGAGCATCGGCTCCAGATCTAATTCCCTTAGCCTATTCTCCTCCATAGGCACACATATAAGGCCGCGGGCAAACTTGGCCATGAAATTTATATCTTCAGGCCCGGCAAATGAAGCTGCCATCACCAGATCGCCTTCATTTTCGCGATCCTGGTCATCTACCACGATAACCATCTTGCCATTTCTTAAATCTTCTAAAATTTGGGGAATGCTGTTAAACATAAGTGAGGACATAACTTGTGGAGCTCGTAGAGCGACACAAGTTATCTGTCCGAAGTTATCCCGCCCCTTTATCTAATTCATTTTTTGAATATTAAAAAGGGGCGGGATTAATTCCGACACACAACTTATGTTCGTTTCCCTCCATAAGTTGTGTCGTCATTAAAAAACCCGAATATAACCTTCGGGTAAAATAACATTAATCTTCTCTCTTCTGGACTCTACCATCGGCTCTGGAATATCACCAGATCTGCCCCGGAATATCGGGACTCGCGGGCTTAACCGCCGGTCGGGAATCTCACCCTACCCCGAAGATTAACAAGAAGTTAGTATAACACAAAATCTTATCTTGTCAACACATTCGTATACAAGATAACATACAATAAAGTGTGTAATGAATAAGTTGCTTTAAATAAAAAAAGGCTATATCCTCTTTAAAGGGCTGTAAGAGCAGCCCAAAACAAAAAGAGGATATAGCCCATGCTCGAAATACGTTGTGATGCTCAGTATACCACCCGTTGGCGCAGAGTAAAGGAACTTTTTGATCATGAGATACAGAATCCTTGGAGCCTGATTAAGAATGAAGCGCGTATGTTGATAAAAAGCCGCATGGAAGCGTTGTGTCAGATTGAGTTTGATCAGCAGATTAAATATGGATACCGTGAAATAGTCGCGCAGCGATTTGACTATCGCAATGGCACGCGTAAAAGAAGCATTAAAACATCTTTTGGCACAATTAGGGATATTAAA
>JBDRLC010000045.1:0-8639 GCA_043813305.1 Candidatus Omnitrophota bacterium
TGTAGGCAGGCCAATGAAACAATTAGCTAACTCTTCTTTAGCAGTAATATTGTATTTGGCAAGCCGTAATACACTACATAATAAATAGGAAAATAAAAGCAGCGCTGCAATAACATGAAAATGATCGTAAATAAATACGTATCCTAAAACCGATGGGGCGATACCAAAAGCAACTACATCCACTAGTGAATCTAACTCTTTGCCGAATGCGCTGGGTATGGGGTTACGTCTGGCGACCTGGCCGTCTATTCCGTCGAATATTACCGATATAATGATTGCCCAGGCAGAAAAGGTAAAATGCCTTTCAAGCGATAAAATAATCGAGATAAAACCGCAGAAAAGGCTTAGGTTGCTCAGAATGTTAGCTAATAAATTCATACTATGACTTCTACTTTCTACGCGAAGCAGGCTCTCTTGTCTGATCCATAATTTTAACGAATGTATCCTGAGCTAAGCTGAGATTAGGAAAATGATGTTTACGTGCTGAGACCTTAAGCCTGGTAGTGGCCTGAGTCAGCCTGAATAGCTTAATCCAAATCTTACTGGAACCGGATTCTAATTCGATGGCACCACTGATGCTATCTTCTTTTGTTGTAGCGCCGCGAAATCTGCTTACAGCAAGCGCTGCTTCCCAGACTTCATCATAAGGAGAGTCCGTATCGCCCTGTATCGTATCTCTGCCAACTGCATAAGCACCTAATGCTCCGGCAGCACCTCCGATTATTAAAGGTAGGCATCCTGAAATAAAAGGTAAACTTACTAAGCAGGCAACTATCCAGAAATTATTCCATTTACGCATACCTCTCTCCTTTTTTATAGTTCGCGTTCCTTATGAATATCGATCTTCCAAGGCTTAGCTGCAATAATTATCGCAGCAAACAAAGTAAAAATCAACCAATCCCGTCCGATAAGCACATTCGCTAACCAGGGATAATTACCGTAAGAAGTACCTAGCTCCCTAATCAGATCATTTAATAAGATTGCGATTAATAATACCGGGGTAAATAACTTTATAGAAAAATCCCACCAGCTGCCGATACAAAAACCGCTAGAAATATGGTTAATATATTCTCTTAATTTTGAGGCTTTATATACCCAGCCGATGATTATGCATTCCAATATCCCTACGATCATAAGGCCATAATGAGTTAAAAAATGATCTACGATATCCAGCCAGTAAACTCCGGCTCCGGTAGCAAAAACTATGCCGCCTAAAAATCCGATTATCGAAAGAAAAGTGACAACTCCCCGCCTTGAATAATGAAACTTATCTATTACTGCGCAACTGAATGCCTCAAGTATCGAAACAGCCGAAGATAAGCCTGCTACAACCAGGGTAACAAAAAACATCACTCCAAAGATCTGAGCTAAACCAGGAAGTAAGCTAATTGCTTTCGGATAAGCGACAAAGGCAAGGCCTATTGACTCAGAGACTATTTCACTCAATGGCGTTTTTGTGGTAAGGGACATATATCCTAATGTCCCGAACACGGCAAAGCCGGCGAATATCGAATAGAAACAATTAGCAAAACTAATTGTAAAAGAATCCTTAACAATATCGACCTTACGAGGTAAATACGAAGCATAAGCAATCATTATCCCAAAACCCAGACTTAAGGTAAAGAATATCTGCGAAAAGGCATCAATCCAGACTTGCGGCTTAGCTAATATGGAAAGGTCAGGCTTAAGATACCATTTAATCCCTTCTCTGGCCCCGGGCAGATTGATACTCCAAAGAACTAATATAGATGTTAAAATGAAAAGTACCGGCATAAAAATCTTATTTGCCCGCTCTACGCCGCGCTGCACACCAAAAAATACTACCAGCCAATTTATGAACCAAACAATAGCTAATGCGAATAGAATCTGAGTACGCACATCACCTAATTGACCGGGCCCTGAGGTAACGCTTAAGAACTCTTTAAAGAAAAAATTATTAGTGTCAGCTCCCCAGGAGAGATTTAAAGAAAAGAAGAGATAATTTACGCACCAAGCAATCACCACGGAATAGTAGAGTACGATTCCAAACATCACAAAAATTACCGACCACCAACCTAACCACTCCCAATGCCTGTTGGCCTTGGCAAAACTCATCGGCGCTGAACCGCGCATCCTCTGCCCCAGTCCAATCTCCAGAATCATCAGGGGAATCCCTATCACAAAGAGAGCAATAGCATAAGGTATAAGAAAAGCGCCGCCCCCATTCTTATAGCAAAGGTAAGGGAATCTCCAGATATTTCCTAAACCAATTGCTGAACCGATAGCGGCTAAGACAAACCCTAGGTGGGTCTTCCATTGGGCCCGGTGGGACTGCATTATCTGGTTACTTTCCTTCATTTTCTATGCTGCTTTGGATAAAAAAAGATTCCAGCTCCACTAAAGCTCCTTTGATTTCTGGGCTGAGTTGATCACCAAAGGTAATTGTCTTGGGCTGGATAATTAAAACTATTATATCCATCTTAGAATTGCTTTGCAAGAAATTAATTAACATCGAAAGCGAAGCGTTGTGCGTCGAGAATAAATTAGCTGTTTTTATATCATTGCTGTCCACCGCTCTGAATTCTCCGGGCTTACCCCCAAAATCTACCGCATCAATAATAACTAGATTTTCCGGTTTATCTTTCTCGATCTTCCCGAGAAAGTTCTCCGGACTAACTCCGGCATCATAAACTATATATGGAACTCTGGCTTTAAGGCGGGATGCTAATAAGGAGCCTATTCCGTCATCACTCCTTAAGGCATTACCGATACCCAGAATGACAACTTTGCCTCTCAAGTGGGCTTTGAGATGATCTAGCATTACAGCTTATTACATCTTTTTTAGAGCTTCCTGAATCAAAGGCAGGATTCCTGCTAATTCTTCCTTAGATATCCTCCCTAGTTTGGCATAATTATATTTGCCTTCTCTGTCTTTGAATTCTCTGGTCATCTGCAGTTTATTCGGCCCATTGTTATAAGAATGTATGCTCACCACAATCTTCCCGGTATCATTCTCCCAGAACTTGGAGAAAATCTCCTGATCCAAATTGCTTTCAAACGGCATAATCCACCTCCTTTGTCGTTTCGCCTTCGGCTCACTCCCCATCGGGGCTCTGCCCCTATGGCGCTTCACTTCGCTTCGCTGTCACCCCGAAAGCGTGGGGAAAATTTTTCCCCACTCCCCCTTGGGTTCTTTCATCTACTTTTGTCTGTCCGGCGAAAGAACCTTTTATAGCGGTATTCCTAAATCTCTAACTGCAATCTTACCGCTAAGTTTGTTTGCGTGTTTTATAATCATCCCGCTTTTTCTCGCCACAAAGGTAACTGTCTTATCTGCCCTCACACAACACCCCAATATGTTCCCTGTGGTTCCATCTAAGCCCGAGGGTATATCTATCGAAAGGACGCAAGAATTGGAAGCATTAATCACTTCTATTAAATCACAAAATATTCCGCGGACTCTTCCTTGCAGGCCCACGCCTAATAAAGCATCAATAATCAAGCCGCATTTAGAAACTTGATTTTTAACCAAGCCTATATTTTCTTCACTAACTTCGAATACTTTTTGTTTGAGCTTTAAAAGTATATCTAAATTCACTCGGGCCTCATTTTTTACTTCTCTGATCTTTCCGGCCAAATAGATCTTAGGCTTTAAGCCTTGGGCCAGAAGATGCCTGGCTGCAACAAAACCATCTCCTCCGTTATTGCCCTTACCGCAGAATATAGCTATATGTTTCCTTGGAGTTAAGACTTTTAAGGCCTCCTCAGCAACAGCTCTCCCTGCATTCTCCATTAAAATAAGCGTAGAAATTCCCAACTTTTCTCTTGCGAAGGCGTCGATTCTCTTCGCTTCCCCGGCCGTAATCAGCTTAGAACTTTTTGCCATGCCTGTAAGGCCTAGTCTTATTATATGCTATTTTCTTAACCAAAGTCTTTTCTAAATCTATCTTTCTTGCCCCGCAATAATCAAATATACGGATACAGCAATCTGCAAGCTCCTCGGCAATATCTGCCTTCTTGCCGTGATTGCGCATCGCTTCTAAAGCCTCGGACAGCTCCGAATGCATAAGGGCAATCAGTTCTCCATCATTGCGACGCTCTTCCCACCAACCCCTATCTTTAGCAATGCGGTGGCATTCTTTAATAAAAGTATTTAAGTCTCGCTTCTTACTTTCCATAACTATCCCTTTCTTAAATGAGCACTTGACTTATATCCTCACTTATTTTTCTAACTCAGAGTATATTCTCTGAGAAATTAGCTCTCTGGCAAACTTACTGGGTGAAGAAATCTCAATCTGAGTATTATTCTTATCTATCTCTATGAAGAACAACCCTACCGGCGTAGTATCCTGGCGAGAAACATAAAGCGCGATCATATACTTTTTGATGTCCTCTGCGTAAACATAAGAGTCATACTTTTTCAGTATATCCAAGGTCTTAGTGTAGCAGGTGAAATAATCATAAGGAAACATACTCTTTAATGCATCCTTTCTTTCCTCTTCAAGCACTTTTATCGAGGTCCCTACAAAGCCTCTGAATCCTTCTCTTATATGAGCGCAGCCGCTAAAGAAGACTAAAGACCAAAGACAAAAGACCAAAGTAAGATAAATATAAATTGGAGCCATTTTTGATTTTCTCATCTTCACTCCTCTTCTTATTCATTTATAATCTTCCAGATCTTATCCAGATGCCTCCTTGCCTCCTCTTCCCCTCTTCTTGCAAATTCTTCCCCGCGGTGCAGCTCCAGCCAGTAGAGCCCTGAGGTATCCGGATGCAATACAACGTCTGCCAGCTGGGCTTCTTTCTGCGCCACCTCAGACTGTAGTATCTCGATACTGCTAAAAATAATATCAAGTATATTGAGCTTAAATTTACTTTTAATCAACTGCTTTAAGTATGACCATCCGCTATTTTTTGCCTTCTTTTCAACCAAATCATCTTTAATCTTCTGATACTGACGCATAACGTCTTCTCTCGACGGGGTAACATTAACCGCTATGATCTTCTTTACTCCCATCTTTAATAAAGGTTCCGTGGGCAGAGGATTGCTGATCCCCCCATCGAACAACATTTCTTCCTTAAATTTAAACGGGGTAAATACTCCCGGCATAGTACAACTTGCCATAATCGCATCCGCAAGTAAGCCTGTATTTAATACCCGATGCTGTTTTCCTTTCAAATCACAGGCGATAACCTGAAGAGGCAACCTCAAATCATTAAAAGTCTTATTACCGAAATGTCTCTTTAAGAAACTGTAGAGTTTTTTACCTTTAATGAATCCCATCAAAGGGAAGGTCAAATCTATCAATCCCCAGAGATGTTTCGGCTCCTTGAATTCCTTGGCGATTTCAAGTATTTCATCACTGGACCTTCCGGTAGCCCAGAGACAGGCTATAAGCGCTCCCACACTTGAACCGCTGATGACATCAATTGGTATTTTCTCCTCTTCAATCACCCTCAACACTCCTATGTGGCAGAAGCCATACCCTACCCCTACGCCTAACACCAGGCCCACTAGACAATCGCCTAGTTGCCTTGTGATCCTTCTTATTGCCCTTGAGTATTCGCAATCAGGGTTAGAAAGAACTAATCTATCATCGGGTTGAGCAGCTATTTTAGGCAAGGTAGCAAATATGTTCTTGTTCAACGCCACCCCCTGCTGCTTATGCGTAAGCCCCGAGGTTTTATATTCGTTGATGATAATCTTTATCTTATTTGCCTCGAAATTAAAATCTGCTTTGAGCCTTTTGATTAAGTTACGGGTTTTTCTTAATGCTGACGTGTTAGCACCGCTTAAAATACTGATTAAATCCGATTGGTTCAGTATGCTAAAAATACAGCGATCTATATCCGAAGGCAGATCCAAAATTATATAGTGATAATCATTGACTAAGAAACTTAAGATGCCCACCACTTTACTTACGCAAGATTCATCCTTGGGGTCATAATGAGAGCAGATTAAATCTACGCCAAATTTAGTCCGGGAGATAAAATCTTTAACTATTCTGTAATCATCCCCGGCTGATTCGGATAAATCGAAAACCCGGTTATCCCTAACCTCTAGCCTCTTAGGTAAAGTATGAGCCTTATCTGAAGGTGCAATGTCCAATATAACCACGGACTTTCGTGTTTCTTGAGAAAGACTGAGAGCTAAATTAAGGGCATAGACGGTCTTACCGGCCTGTGAATAAGAACTGAATGCAGAAATAATCGTACTCTCAAATATAATTTTTTGATGTATATTCCTGTTTTTCAGACGGCGAGAAAGAGTCGTACTTAAGTCGAGGGCTAATTTAGGAATTCTCTTCAGAAGAAAATCAAAATCATCCTTTTTTATAACCAATAAGGAGGAATCATTCAGCGCCCTGGTGCTAACCGAATGAGAATCTCCGGTAAGGAGTGAAATAATCCCAAAATATTTTCCGTGATGCAGATGTTCGATGGCCGTTTCCTGACCTAAAACATCGAGGGTATAGGCCAAAACTCTTCCTAAAACTACACAATAGAATGCATCCGCTCCGGAGCCTTCGCGATAGATAATCTCTCCCTTTTTATACTCTTTGATCTCTGATCTTTCCTTAACCAGTTTCAGCGCTCTCTTTGAAAGATCATCAAAAAGGGAGATTTCTTTTAATATTAAATCTTTACCAATCGGCTTCATCTACTCAAGTACGCCTTCCTTACAGATCAAGGAATATTTCTTAGCGCTTTCTCTGATATCACGTTGATAATTATCGTGGTTTACTTTAATCAGGCCGAACCGAGGAGTAAAACCTTGCGCCCACTCGAAATTATCTAATAATGACCAGTAAATATACCCTAGAACTTTAATGCCTTTCTGCATCGCAAGATTGAGATTCTTTAGGTGCTCATAAATAAACTCCCAGCGCAGATTATCATCTGCCGTACAAATACCGTTCTCAAGAATAAATACGGGTAAATTATATTTTTTTAACTGCATCAATATTAAATATAGCCCCTGCGGATAAATATCCCATCCCAATGAATTCTTACGAAGAGAAGAGTGATTCTCAGTGCAGACATCAAGAAATAAATTCCTTATCGCCCAGCGCTTAACCTCTATTAAACCACGCGTGTAATAGTTGATCCCGATAAAATCCAGGGTTCGATATCGTATTAATTTATTTAAGAATCCGAAATTAAAGAATTTATTCCTTAGATAAGTACCTATCTTACTCTTTAGGTTAGGTATGCAAGGCATAAATGGTTGCATATTTTTGGCGATACTCACGTAGGGCGCCGGTAAATGCACTTTCTTATAAATGCTGTGTATCGCCCTGTAGCTTTTTATATGGGCCAGCAACAGGTTATTTACAACTTCTTTTGACTTAAGGAGGTGCTTATGCTGAGGCGGCCACTCTCCTAATACATAAGAGTAATATACATAAACCATTGGTTCGTTTATAGTGACCCAGAAGCGGACTTTATCAGATAGCGCCCCCACAATCTTATTAACAAAACGCAGAAAATATTCAGTGGCCTTTTTATTCTGCCATCCCCCTAGTTTTGTAAACCATAAAGGATTCGTAAAATGGTGCAGGGTAACTATCGGTTCGATATTGCGCTCTTTTAAAGCGTATATGACGTCTATATAATGGGATATCTCTTGAGCAGAGAAGCTGCCTTCCTCAGGCTCGATGCGACTCCATTCAATCGATAGGCGATGGGCATTATGATTAAGCTGCCTTGCCAGATCAAAGTCATCTTTATAAAACTCGTAGTGGCGGCAGGCATTGCCGGAGACATCTTTTAATCCGACCCTTTGCTCCCACTCCCACCAGTCGTTTTTTTTGTTATTACCATCTACCTGATGGGCTGAAGTGGCTGCACCCCAAAGGAAACCTTTAGGAAATTGGATCATTTTGCTATGTTCTCTTCCACACTCTTAATCAGCTCGTTTATACTTACGGGTTTAGCGATAAAAGCATGACCTCCGATAACGCCGCCTCGCAAGCTTGTTTCTTCTCTGCTGACGGCCCCAGTCAAAAATACGACCGGTATATCTCTTGTGCTTGGATCTTCCTTTAATTTAACGGCTATCTCTGAACCCTGCACGTCCGGAAACATAATATCTAGTAGTATCAGATCCGGATTGAAGGTTTTAGTAGTGGCGAATCCCTGCGATCCTTTAGTCTCTATTGTAACATCATATTTCTCCGTTGCCTCAAGGCTTAATTTTACCAACTCCGCAACAGCCTGATCATCATCAATGACTAATATCTTCTTCTTCTCTTCCATACTATGCCTCCCGAATGCCGCTATTCAGTCGTAGAGCCCGTATACCGACTTAGCGCTGACCAGGTATTAGGGCCGACCTTTCCATCTACCTTTAAATTATTAGCTTCCTGAAATTCCTTTATTGCCTTCTCAGTCATCGGGCCGCTTACGCCATCGATATCGCCTGCGTAATGACCGGCATTACTCAATGCTCTTTGGATCTGTCGTACGGTAGGTTTATAAGGGCCAAGGGGTGGTAAAGATTCTAAATCCGGTCCGGATAAAGGTGGATTTACTTCTGGTTGTGGTTTAGACTCAATATCATCCCCAAGCGTAATCGCGGTCAGCTCATCCATCGTTAAGGGCTCGGAAAAATCCTCAAGGTTATTCTCTCTTTTTCCGCATCCAGGAAATATATATAT
>JBDRLC010000046.1:0-49466 GCA_043813305.1 Candidatus Omnitrophota bacterium
TAGTTGGGCAGGGGTTCGGTTTTTATGAAAGCTCGGGAGGAATAGGTGTCGGCCAAACAGTTACTATTCGAGCCTATGTCAATAATAATAAAGCAGCAGGCTTATATCAAGGTTCGTATCAATTACAAGAAATACAAGGAAGCACAACCATAGATGTAGGCACTATTTCTTACAATTTAACGGTAAGTGAGCCTCTTCCTGTTGAGCCTTCAGGCCTCAATGCTACTGCTGTATTAACTACTCAGATCAACCTCTCTCAGATTAACCTCTCATGGACTGATAACTCTGATAATGAGGCAGGCTTTAAAATTGAAAGAAAAATCGGAGCTACAGGAACCTATGCTCAGATAGCCATGGTTAATGCCGATATCACAAATTTCGATGATACCGGATTAGCTCCTAACACTACCTACTACTATAAGGTAAGAGCTTATAATGGTGCTGGAGACTCAGGCTACTCTAATGAGGCGAGTGCGACGACCGAGCCAGAAATAGATGATGTTCCACCCATTGTCAAGATTACCTCACATCAACCCGGTGACATTGTATCCAAAGACGGATTCTTATTTAGCGGAACCGCAATTGATAATGACTCAGGAATTAAAGAGGTAAGGGTGCTGATTTATGATTTCTACAGGCAAAAATTTACAGTAAATGATCAGCCGGTAAATTATAACTCAACAACTAAGATTTGGAGCTTTCAGGTTCAACCTACCCATATTACTGCCGGCGCTAAGACAAAGTTAGCTGCCTATGCTTATGATAATGCTGGGAACGCATGCGAAGAAGAATATCTGTTTGTTACTGTAGATGGTTCTCTTTTACCCGCTGCTCCTTCAGGCCTCAATGCTACTGTTGTCTCAAGCACGCAAATTAACCTCTCCTGGGCAGATAACTCCAATAATGAGGATGGCTTTAAGATTGAAAGAAAGACAGAAACCGGCGCTACAGGAACGTATGCTCAGATTGGAACCGTGGGAGCCAATGTTACAACCTTTAATAATACTGGCCTGACTGCTAATACCACTTACTCCTATAGAGTCAGGGCTTATAATGTAGCTGGGGATTCAGGTTGGTCTAATGAGGTGAGTGCGACTACGTCAAATCTTCCTCCTGTCGCTCCTTCAGGCCTCACTGCTACTGCTGTATCAACTAGTCAAATCAACCTCTCCTGGCAAGATAACTCCACTAACGAAACCGGCTTTAAGATTGAAAGAAAAACCGGCGCTACAGGAACGTATGCCCAGATTGGAACCGTGGGAGTCAATGTTAAAACCTTCAATAATACTGGCCTGACTGCTAACGCCATTTACTACTACAAGGTAAAGGCCTATAACGCCACCGGAGACTCAGGCCCTTCTAATGAGGCGAGTGCAACTACGCCAACTATAAACACTCTGCCCTTCGGTCACTTTGACGTAGCTGATGCTACGCAGCTAGGAGGTTGGGCACTTGATTCTGATACACCACAGGCATCGATAAAAGTTCGTCTTTACCGAGATGGGCCTGTAGCCCAAGGTGTATTCTTGGGAGAAGTAACAGCTAATAAGGAAAGAGCAGATGTGTGTAATGCCAAAGGTGCGCAATACAAAGTGGGCGATACCTGCCCGCATGGTTTTTCTGTTGCAACTTCAACTTATCCAGCACTCTTAGATGGAAAAACTCATACTGTTTATGCCTATGCTATAGATAATCCTATGGATGGTTCTACTTCAGAAGAAGCTCACCTTGCTAGTAGTCCAAAGACATTTACTCTTCCTCTTGATAAGCCTTCGAACCTTACTGCCACTGCTGCTTCTTCAACCGAGATTGTTATAAAGTGGGATTACATTAATTCCGGAATCTCCTTTAGACTAGAGCGAGCACTCGCTTCTTCAGGCCCATTTAGCGAGATTCTTTTTGTAGATTCAGGTGGTAATTCTAACACTTATCTTGACTCAGGACTTAATTCCAGTACTACCTACTACTATCGGGTAAGGGCAGAGAAAAACGGAATTTATTCCGACTACGCTGACCCTGTTAGCGCTAAAACTCTCGTAAACAACACGTTACCAGAAGTAGGCAGTATCAGTCCACCCTTAGGTTCATCTAATGTTGGTGACGTTGTGACTTTTACCACAACTTACTCTGATCCCAATGGTTGGCAGAATTTAGCTGATGTATCCCTTATTATTAACACCTCAAGCGATTATTCTACCGGCGTTACTTTAGCTTATAACCAGAACACCAATCTTTTATATATGTGGGATCCGGTTACTAATGCTTGGACATCCGGTGTTATGCCTGGTCAAAATCCTGCGATTGATACTAAATTTGGTAAACTCGACTGTGCAAAGACCAGTGTCTCAGGTTCAGGAAATACCTTAACTGTGACATGGAAAATTTCTTTTAAGAGCGCCTTTACCGGTGATAAAAAGACGTATCTTTTTGCTCGCGATGACAACGGTAATGCAACATTCAATATAGAAAAAGGCACCTGGACAATTACTGCGGGAACATCACTGCCTGCACCATCAAACCTGGTAGCAACAGCTCTATCTTCGAGCCAAATTAAACTAACATGGACTATCAACTCCTCTGATGAAACAGGCTTTAGTATAGAACGTCATCATGATAATCCTGGTCCTAGCTCTGTTATCCCTGACAATATAATCACAGTAGGTCCAAATGTAACTACCTATACTGAGTCAGGGCTAGCCGCAGGAAAGACCTACTGGTATCGGGTGAGAGCAGTACGCAACGGCACCTATTCTAGCTACTCTAACAATGCTAACGCTAAAACTCCCGACAATACACTAATAGCACCATCAAACCTGGTAGCAACAGCTGGTTACGCTGCGATTGCGTTAGCCTGGAATGATAACTCTAATGATGAAACCAGTTTTAGCATAAACCGTTACCTTTCTGATCCTGATTCTTTTAGTCCCCAACCGTCTCCTGATAAGACCATCCCGGTAGGAGCAAATATAAAAACCTATAGTGACACAGGGTTAACCGCAGGAAAGACCTACTGGTATAAGGTGAGAGCAGTGCGAAGCGGCACATATTCCAACTACTCTAACACTGCCTCAGCCAAAGTTCTGGCTTATCCGCCGATAGCACCTTCAGTCCTCAAGGTAACTGCGGTATCTGCCACTACAATTTCCTTGGAGTGGATTGATAATTCCTTTGATGAAACAGGCTTTGAGATTCAACGGGACGCAGGAGGCGGATATATTAATATTGCTACGGTAGATGCTAATGTTTTCACCTACTCTAACACAGGTTTAACTGCAAACACTACTTATTACTATAGAGTCAGAGCAGAGCGAAACGGAACTTATTCACCCTGGTCAAACAGAGTTAGCGCTACAACTAATTCTAATTCAGTAATTGCACCGGAAATTTCCTATGCCATTTTTGATCCACAACATTTTCGGATTTCTGTAGGCTGGTTTCAGGCTGGGTTTGATTTGACTAGTTGGAGAGTAGAACGAGCCCCATCGGAGGACCCAGGGTCATTCACTGAAATTGCAAATATTTCTTCTAGCCTTGGACCTGGCTATTACGATTATAATATTATCTCAAATACGACCTACTACTATCGAGTGAGAACAGAGCGAAACGGCGTATATTCTAGCTACTCTAACACTGCCTCAGCCACGACGCCTGCAGCATCAGTAGTAGCACCATCGAACCTGGTAGCAACAGCTCTATCTTCCAGCGAGATTAAGCTAACATGGCAGGATAACTCCTCTGATGAAACCAGCTTTAGTCTAGAGCGCCATAATAATAACCCTGATTTTAGCCCGGTTGTCCCTCCTGAAAAGACCTTCACGCTACCAGCAGGTTCTTTAACAGGTTCAAAGAGTTATATTGATTCAGGTTTAATAGCTGGAACGCAATATTGGTATAAGGTGAGAGCAGAGCGTAGCGGCACCTATTCCGGCTACGCTTACACTGCCTCAGCCACGACTTTGAATTCAGTGAATAACCCACCTACGGTTGCCTCTTTTAGCACAAACAAAGGTCCAACAATAAAATCATCTGCTGTTGGCGAAGAAGTGGTATTTTATACTACCTTTTCTGATCTCGACGGTTGGCAGGATATTAATGCGGCAGGTATATTAATAAATACTAGTATGGATGGCGCATACTGCTTCTATGGTTACTATGACCAGAATGCGAATCGTGTTTATTTGAGGAATGACGATAATACTGATTGGGCTGGTTCGTTTACGCCTGGTTCAGGTGGCTCTGTTGCGAATAAATATGCTAAGCTCCGGCAAGTCTCTGTTACAGGTTATAGTGGAGATAAACTACTTATCAAGTGGTACGTAACCTTTAAGAATGATTTTATTGGCACTAAAAATATATATGTTGCTGTAACAGATGACGCAGAACCGGATAATATTATCTATGCTCAGTATGGTACCTGGACGATTAATGCCGCAGCAAATTCTGCGCCTAAAGTTGAACCAATCTCAGGTTCTTCCGCCGTTGGCGAGATGGCTAGCATAACCACTGTCTTTTCTGACCTTGACGGTTGGCAGGATATTAAAGCAACAGGTATTATAGTAAATACTAGTATGGATGGCGCAAACTGTTTCTACGCTTATTATGACCATAACGCGGATCGTGTTTATTTGAGAAATGAGGCAAATAGTGATTGGGTAGGTTCGTTTCCAGCTGGCTATGGGGCTTTTACTCCTCTTAAGAATAAATATGTTACGCTTTTGAACGCATGGAGTACAGGCTCTGGCGATACTTTGACTGTCGAGTGGGTGGTAACCTTTAATAATACCTTTACCGGCACTAAGAATATATATCTTGGAGCAGTAGATAAGGCTGAAGCTATCAATAAAGAGTTCCAAACTCAAACTCCGAAAGGCACCTGGAAGATTAATTAGTTTAGCTTTCTCTTAGTTGTTTTTCCGCATCTATTACATCCCGGTTTATTACGCGGATAGTTTCACGTATTTTTTCTTTTAAGATGCCCGAGGAGACTCGGGCATCTTTTATTTCTCTTAAAATCTGCACTGCCATTCTAAAATAGCGCACAATTTCGCCTTCGTCGGTATCGGTGAAACGCAATGTTTTATCAAAATCTGCGCCTCTAAGCCAGGCCTCCATACTTGAGCTTAAATGAAAATAAGGTAATTTACTGAAAGGATAAATTTTATATTTTCTTTCCTTATGTTTTATTTGATCATAAGTTTCTTCACAGGCCCTTTTTATATTGCGGGATGACTTTGAGAGATTTAAAGGTAGACGTTGATTTTTTCTCGGCTCAAAGACCACTGCTGCAGCAAGCACACCCAATCCAAATTCATCCAATTGCTCCAGAATATTTTGCTCATAAAGCTCAGAAAGAATCAACTCATACCCATACACATTTTTAGCAAAGTAACCTTTTTGAGTTAAGGAATCTCTTTCTATATAATTTAAATTTTTCAATAGATTAAGCTTTGCCTCGATTAATCTAACTGCTTTTTTTTGCTCGTATTTGTGCGATTGATAATGATGCAGGGATTTCGGATAGATATTGAACAAATCCTGCTTATATTTTTCATAGAGGTTTAATATTGTAGCATAAGAGGTGTTTAGCTGACTTCTTACCTCTTCAGGCTTGCCATAAATAATCCGCTGTAGATCATGCTGTTGTGTTTTATGCAAGTTTATTCTGCTGTAAACAAATCCTTCTTTATCCATGCCGCGCCGGCCTGCGCGGCCTGCCATCTGATAGAAATCCCTAGTTTTTAGATTTCTTACATAGCGGCCGTAAAATTTTCTCAAGGCATCGAATATTACTGAACGGCTGGGCATGTTAATTCCGAGAGCGAATGTTTCGGTGGTAAATATCACTTTTAGCAACCGGCTGGTAAATAATCTTTCTATCACTTCTTTAAGCGTGGGCAGCATGCCGGCGTGATGATAAGCAATGCCTCTTTGGATAAGGGGGATGAGCCTCTGGGCTGATTTCTCATACTTTAAATCAAAGCGCTCGCAAAGAGAATCGTAGAGTGATATAATTTGAGCTTGTTCTTTGTTGTTTAAGAAATTAAAACTAAGCAGCTCAAAAGCCAGATCTTCAGCGCGCCTTCTGCCAAAGACAAAATAAATACAGGGAAGGCCGTCTTTCTGACGTATGTAATTTATCAGTGAATTTATTCTATTGGGTTGGAATCTTCTGGATTTTTTCAGATGGTTTATCTTATCTACAACTTCATTTTGGCATTGAAAGAAAAAATGTAGAGGAACAGGCCTTTTTTCTTCGATAACGGTTTTTATGGGTTTATTATGTATTGATTCAATCCAGCTGGAGAGTTCCTTTATATTGGGTATGGTAGCGGAGAGGCCAAGTATTTTTATGTGGCTGGGTAGGAATATTAAAGATTCCTCCCAGACAGTTCCCCGTTCAGGATTATCAATATAGTGGATTTCATCAAAGATAACCCAGGAATACTGCTTTAGGCTCTCTGGCTCATCGAGGATTTTATTGCGGAATATCTCGGTGGTCATAATTAAAACCTGAGCAGAAGGGTTTATTGAGACATCGCCAGTTAATATACCGATGTTTTGCGCAAATTGGCCCTTGAAGTCCCTGAATTTCTGATTAGAGAGGGCTTTGATCGGTGCGGTGTAGATTACGCCTATTTTGTTTTTAATAGATCCACTGATGATATGTTCAGCAATTGCAGTTTTTCCTGCGCCTGTGGGTGCAGAGACGATTACAGAATTTCCCTGATTAATATAATCGATTGCCTCTTGTTGAAAACGGTCATAAATCATAGCCCCTATTATATATTAAATAAGCACAAGGTGCAAACCTAAAGGTTCAAGATAATTATTGCAGAGGGTGGGAAAAGATAGTAAAATAAAAAGATTGTGGGATATTCTATAGCAATACAAAAAGCCTGGGATGATTATGCTAAATGCAAGCCGGAACCAGTTGCTTCTGTTAAGTTTCTGGCTGATGAATACTCTGTTGATTTGATCCAGAAGAAGATAACCTCCCTGGCTTGTAATGTTGCGGCCAAGGATGCTTCGGCAATCCTGATCCTGCACTATCTTACGGTTAAATTGAAGGGGCCTCCTGAATTTAAAGGCGAGTGGGTAAATTTTAGGGAACTCTCAGGGGTAGAGGGGTATTATCCCGCCTTCAGGGAAAGGGTGATTAAGCCGATAATCAAAAAATACGGCAGTTCGCCTGAGGCAATACTAGAGGTGTTGGACAGGTTGCCGGCCAAAAAAGTGGATCAGGGGGATATCGGGATAGTAGTAGAGGCATTTGAGGGCGTTCCGGCCTTGATAAACCTTTGGCGTTCGGATGAGGAATTCGAACCTGAGGCAAATGTGCTCTTTGATAAGAGTATCAGTAAGATATTCTGTACGGAGGATGTAGTTGTATTAGGCTGGTTTATCGCTGCGAGCTTATGAGAAAAATTAACTTTTTGTTAGTCGGGTTATGCTTCTTAGCCGTTCTCTTTTCTTGCAATAAAGATTCGGTTGACAGGGCCTCTGATTATTCTGATATTCTGGTCAAGAGGGTTATTGACGGGGATACTATACAGCTTATCACCCAAGAGAGGGTGAGGTTGATCGGTATAGATACGCCTGAGATGCATGAGTCAAGTAAACTTTACCGGGATAGTAAAAGTTCCGGGAGGGATATTGAGACGATCAAGGACCTGGGAAGGAAAGCCTATAAATTCACAAGGGAGCTGGTAGAGGGCAAGCAGGTTAGTTTAGAGTTTGATATAGAGAAGTACGATAAATATAAAAGATTACTTGCTTATGTATATTTGCAGGATGGGACGTTAGTGAATGCAGAAATAATCAAAGAGGGTTATGCATCAGTGATGACTTTTCCTCCGAATGTTAAATACGCGGATTTATTTTTAAAATTATCCCGCCAGGCAAGAGAGAATAATCGGGGTTTATGGTCAGAGTAAATAGGAGGTTAAAATGTTAAGAAGTTTGAGCGCAGGCGAATCACACGGAAAAGCAATAATTACGATTTTAGAAGGAATACCCGCAGGCTTAAGTCTGGATGCCGGAAGGATAAATAAAGAGTTAATTCGCCGGCAGTCGGGATTCGGCCGGGGTAAACGCATGCAGATCGAAAAGGACAAAGCAGAGATAATCTCCGGAGTAAAATCCGGGGTGACTCTCGGCAGCCCGATTAGTTTGTGTATCAGAAACAAAGATTTCAGCATTGAAAGATTAAAGAAGGTGATGTGTCCTCGTCCGGGGCATGCGGATTTAGCGGGCCTAATGAAGTACGGATTCAGTGATATCAGGTCTGTTTTGGAACGCGCTTCTGCCAGAAGCACGGTTGCGACAGTAGGGATTGGTGCGATATGCAAGATCTTTTTAGAAAAATTCAATATTAGAATTTCAAGCAAGGTATTATGTATCGCAGGAGAAACTTCCAAGAAGGCAATGAGAAATAAGATTAAGGAAGCGATCAAGGGCAAAGATACCGTAGGCGGAATATTCGAAGTTGTAGCCAAAGGAGTGCCTGTAGGCCTGGGTAGTTACGTGCAGCCTGACAGGAGATTAGATGCTAGGCTTGCCGGCAATATCATGTCAATCCCGGGGATTAAAGCCGTAGAGATCGGTTTAGGTTGCGGTTACGGTGTTAGTTTCGGTTCCCAGGTGCATGATACGATTTGTTACAGCAAAAGCAAAGGGTATTGCCGTAAGACGAATAATGCCGGAGGTATCGAGGGCGGTATCTCAAACGGGGAGAATATTATTCTGCGTGTCTGTATGAAACCGATATGCACTTTGATCAGCCCTCTGGATTCAGTTAATATAAGTACTAAAAGAATAGCCAAGGCAGTAGTTGAGCGATCGGACACCTGTGTAGTGGAAGCCGCGGGTGTGATCGGGGAATCAGTAACTGCCCATGTATTAGCTGATGCGTTTTTAGAGAAATTCGGTAGTGATTCCTTACAGGATATACAAGAGAGTTATAAGATTTACCTAAAAAGAATCAGTTAGAAATTTTCACTTCCTTCGTCTATTTAAGTGAGGGCATAACTTATAAGCCCGAACTTAACCCTTGACATTTTTCTGTAGCTAGCGCTTAAAAATGTCAAGGGTCAAATTCAGACGAATAACTTACGTTGGTCGTACGCCAGCCGTAAGTTATATCTTCATTTGAGAAGGGGGTGATTGGCATGATTTCTGAATTAAAGGTAGTGCGGCTGCATCGTTTGGACAATGACTCCAAGACAAAGGCCTTTGCTGATATTTCTATCGGTGATTATATAGTCAAAGGTCTGACTGTCCGGGAGGGAAAAGAGGGGTTGTTTCTGGGTATGCCGCAGGAGAAAGGCAAAGATGGCAAGTGGTATAGTTCCTTTTATCCTGTTACCCCAGAAGCTAAAGATGAACTTCTTGAGGTAATCCTTACCGCCTACCGCAGTGAATAGTAATATCAGAAGCGTCTTTACTCTCGAAGCTAAGGGTGCCCCTATTGGGGGCACCCCTGCCTGCCGCCTGCCTGACGGCAGTCAGGGTAGGCAGGCTTACGAACGGCTCCGAAGATGCCTTTTCTTTGAGTTAGAATACGTTTCTGTTTTGGAGTTAAGGGTGCTTCTAGAGAAGGAAAGATGGGGAATATTTATTTAGTAGGGTTTATGGGTACGGGTAAGAGTGCGGTAGGCCGTAAGCTCGCCAAGGTAAAGAAACGGCGTTTTGTTGATTTGGATGAGTTGATTGAGCTAAGTGCGAAAAAGATTATTTCCGATATTTTTGCTAACGATGGAGAGCTGCATTTCCGTAGTTTAGAAAAGAGAGCCTTGAAAGAAGTGGCAGCTCGCAAGGGCCTGGTAGTTGCCTGCGGCGGAGGTATTGTGATAGATAAGGATAATATAAAGATTATGAAAGATACTGGGGTGGTAATCTGCTTAAAAGCTTCACCCAAGATAATATTAGAAAGGACATCCGGCTATACTCACCGGCCCTTATTAAAGGTAGCTGATCCTAAGAAAGAGATAGGATTATTACTTAAGAAGCGGTCTGCATACTACGCCCGGGTTGATAAATCTATTGAAACATCAAAGCTTTCCCTAAGAGAAGTAGTAAATGCGATTTTGAAATTTCTCGATCAGAATAAATCTCATTCGAAAAGTAGAAGATGACACGTTTTGAAGCTTTAGTTAGTCTAAATCTAATTGGCGATATAGGAAGCGCCCGCCTAAAAAGATTGCTCGATTATTTCGGCAAACCAGAGAATATCCTTAAGGCCCCGAGAAGCAAACTCACTAATGTTTTTGGGATTACTGAGGGGATCGCCAGTAAAATCAAAGCGCTTAAAAAAGAAGAATTGGATAGAGAGCTTAAATTAGCCAAAGAAAAAGATCTTAAGATTATTACATCTGAAGATAAAGACTATCCCGAAAACCTGAAAAATATACCTGACCCGCCGGTTGTGCTTTATCTAAAAGGTAAACTTCATGAAGAAGATAATCTTAGCATCGGTATTGTAGGCAGCCGTCGGGCATCCCTATACGGTTTAAAGTGCTCGCAAAGTTTCGCAGTTGAGTTAGCAGGTTACGGTTTTACGATTACTTCCGGAATGGCGCGCGGTGTAGATACATATGCGCACAAGGGGGCTTTGAAGGTAGGAGGCAGAACTATAGCAGTAATGGGGAGCGGATTTAACAGGATTTATCCTCCGGAAAATAAAGATTTAGCTGATCAAATCGCAGGAAACGGAGCAGTGATTTCAGAGTTTCCCATGAATATGGAGCCGCTGAGGCAGAATTTCCCCAGACGCAACCGGATAATTAGCGGATTGAGTTTGGGCGTTTTGGTGGTTGAGGCAGCGAGGAATAGCGGAGCGTTGATTACCGCTGATTGCGCATTAGAGCAGGGCAGGGAAGTCTTTGCTTTACCGGGTAAAGTTGACTCGAATAATTCTTTTGGCACAAATAGCTTGATACAGCAGGGCGCAAAACTTGTGTTTTCTGCCAATGATATCAGGGAAGAGTTTGATAGATCACTAATCAAGAGGCAAAAAATAATAAATAGGATTAAAAATATTGATTTTAAAGACCAGGACGAACGTAGATTGCATGGTTTAATTTCATCCGGTGCGTTTGCGATCGATGAGCTAGTTGAGCAAACAAATATTGAAGTTGAGAGATTATCTGTTATACTTTTAAGATTAGAATTAAAAAGGTTGATCAAGGTTTTACCGGGTAGACAGTTTACGGGGATTTAAATGAAGAATAAGAATTTAGTTATAGTTGAATCACCGACTAAGGCAAAGACTATCGGGAGGATTTTGGGCCGAGAGTTTACCGTTACCTCTTCCATGGGGCATCTGATTGATCTGCCTAAAAAAGAATTTGGCGTAGATATCGAGAACGGTTTTGCTCCGGATTATGTGGTTATTTCCGGAAGAAAAAAGATCGTTACTGAACTGAAAAAGAAGTCCAAGGATTCAGAGAATATTTATGTAGCCACTGACCCCGATCGTGAGGGAGAGGCTATCGGCTGGCAGATAAAGCAGAGAGTCTTTAAAGGCAAGAAAGTCTTAAGGGTAGTTTTTCATGAGATTACTCCTTCAGCAGTAAATGCGGCTTTTAAGCATGCACGCGATTTCGACTTGAATATGATTGAAGCGCAGGTCGGGCGCCGTATCCTGGATAGGATCGTAGGTTATTTTTTAAGTCCATTGCTCTGGAAGAAGATTGCGCGCGGTTTAAGCGCGGGAAGAGTCCAGTCAGTGGCGCTGAGATTGATTATTGATAGAGAAAGAGAGATTGAGAAATTCGTTCCCAAGGAATATTGGGAGATCGAAGCCGAGTTAAAGAAAAAAGAAGATCCCCAGGCCTTTAAGGCAAAACTATCCAAGATAGACGGAAAGAAGTGCGAAATAAGAGATCAGCAGCAGGCTGATAAACTGACTGAGGACTTAAGGGGTAAGGAGTTCAAGGTTCTGGGTATAAAAAAGACAGAAAAGAAGCGTAACCCCGGCTCGCCTTTTATCACCAGCACCCTGCAGCAGGAGGCATTTAATAAACTAAGATTTAATGCCAATAAGACGATGATTGTTGCTCAACAGCTTTATGAGGGTATCGATATCCAGGAAGCCAATCCCGTTGGTTTGATTACTTATATGCGAACTGACTCACCGCGGGTCGCTCCCGAGGCGATAAATGAAGTAAGAGAATATATCAGGGTAATCTACGGAAAGGAATACCTGCCTGAAAAACCCAATTACTATAAAGTCAAGAAACTCGCCCAGGAAGCACATGAGGCAATCAGGCCTACCTTGATTGCAAAGAGCCCCCAAAGCCTGAAAGAATTCCTCAGCGATGAACAGTATAAATTGTATGAACTGATTTATAACCGTTTTATTGCCAGTCAGATGAATCCTGCGCGTTATACCGTGACCTCAGTTGATATCCAGGCAGACAATTATTTATTTTCTACCGCGGGTACAACGCTTATCTTTGACGGCTTTACCGCCGCTTACAATAATGAGAAGAAAGAAGAAAATCCTGTTCCTTCATTAGAGAAGGATGAAGTTTTAGACCTGCTTAATCTTATTTCATCTCAGCATTTTACCAAGGGGCCGCCGAGATTCTCGGATAGTTCTTTGGTCAAGGCTTTAGAGGAGAATGGTATAGGCAGGCCTTCCACCTATGCACCGATAATCTCGACTTTGATCTACCGGGATTACATCCGCCGGCTTAAGGGTTATTTTAAGCCCACCGAATTAGGATTTAAGGTTTGCGATATGCTAATCGAGTATTTTCCCAAGATCATGGATGTGAAGTTTACGGCCAGGATGGAAGAGGAGCTTGATCAGATTGAGGAGGGCCGGATTAAACGCAATCAGGTATTAGAAGAATTTTACTCGCCTTTTAAATCCAACCTTGATTTTGCCCAGAAGCACATAAAGAAAGAAGTAGTCGTAACCGATGAGGTCTGTGAGCAATGCGGAAAGGCGATGATCGTGAAGTGGGGCCGTCGGGGTAAGTTCTTGAGTTGTTCTGGGTTCCCTCAATGTAAATTCTCTAAATCTATTACTTCAGGCGTAAAATGCCCTGAGTTAAATTGCAGCGGAGAATTGATCGAGCGCCGTTCAAAAAGAGGTTTCTTTTACGGCTGCTCCAATTTTCCGAATTGCAGGTTTACTTCCCGGACTCTGCCTGAAGCTAAACAAGAGTAATGGAAAAGTATATCGATAAATTCATCCGTTACCTGGAGATCGAAAAGAATTATTCCAAGCATACTATCATGAATTACCGCCTTGATCTTGGTGGGTTCAGTAAATTTGTCAGCGGCATAGATCCGCAGAAGGTAGATTATTTTACTTTAAGAAAGTACCTGGCTACTTTAAAAGAAAAGAGTTTGAGGAACCGTACGGTTAACCGGCATCTTTCCAGCCTGCGCAGTTTCTTTAGGTTCTTGACCCGCGACGGGTACATAAAGACCAACCCGATATTAATTCTTTCCAGTCCTAAATTAGAGAAGTACCTCCCCCAATTTTTAACGGAGGAGGAGGTGACTAAGTTGATCGAATCTGTTTTTACAAAGGACGAAAAAGACATCCCCAGCCTTCGCGACAGAGCGATCTTGGAGACATTCTATTCCACGGGCCTGAGGATCTCCGAATTGGTTGGTTTGAATACTGAAGATATGGATTTTATCGGCGGAATAGTCAAAGTCAGAGGCAAGGGTAAGAAGGAAAGGGTGGTTCCTATCGGAGACATAGCAATAAGTTCTATCAGGAAATATATCGAAAAGAGAAATAAACAGAGTGAGGCAGTATTCTTAAATAAAAGTAACAGGCGCATAAGTTCCAGGGGGGTGAGAAACATCGTCTTTAAATACCTGCAAAGAGTACGGATGAGAGCAGGCGTATCCGCCCATACATTAAGGCACTCATTCGCCACACATCTTCTAAACAGAGGGGCGGATCTAAGGACAGTTCAGGAACTCTTAGGGCACGCTAATCTCTCTTCTACTCAGATATACACACATCTTACTACCGATAGATTAAAGAGTGTATATGAGAAGTCGCATCCGCGGGCATAAATTACTTAAATAAAAAAAATGTTTATAATTTACGACCTGACATTTTTGCTGGTTTCTTTAATTTACCTACCGGTATATCTGTTTAAGAAAAAATTACGCCCCGGCTTTTTTCGCAGATTAGGCGTATTGCCCGTATCCCTGGATTTAGGCAGGCCGATCTGGGTGCACGCGGTGAGCGTAGGAGAAGCAATGGCAGTAAGGGGTTTGATAGAAGGATTAAGATCTCTCTGTCCCGGGAAGAAAATCGTTATCTCTACGGTAACCGCTACCGGGAATAAAATTGCCAAAAGCATAGCAAAAGCAGATGATTTTGTAACTTACCTACCTTTAGATTTAAGTTTTATCGTAAGAAAAGTGATTGATAGAATTAATCCTTCGATTTTTATTGTTGCGGAGACTGAAATCTGGCCTAATCTGATCTCGTATCTTGAGAAAAAAAATATCCCTATGATTACCGTAAACGGAAGGATATCCGATCATTCCTTTAAGGGGTATTCCATGGCAAAACCTATGTTAAGACCGATACTGGCAAAAGTGGATCTTTTTTGTGTACAGACTGAGCGCGATGCTGAAAGATTAAAACGATTAGGGGTAAAAAATGATAGGCTAAAGACTACCGGCAATATGAAATTTGATTCTCAGTTATTAAAACAGGAGGGGTTTAGTGTAGTTAAATACCGCCAGAATTTATGTTTGAGCCTAGAAGATAAGCTGCTGGTCTTTGGTTCGACACACCCGGGAGAAGAGGAGGCCGCTTTAGGTTGTTATAAATCGCTATTAACTGACTTCCCTAATTTAAAACTTCTGATTGCTCCCCGTCATCCGCAAAGATGCGGTGATTTAGCGAAGATCATTTCGAGATTCGGATTTCGTAACGTATTACTTTCTGACTCAAAGGGAGAATGCCCCAGCTGTATTACCACACCGGTATTTCTCCTTGATACTGTCGGAGAATTGATTTATTATTATAGTGTTGCTGATATTGTATTTGTAGGAGGAAGTTTGACTAGAGCAGGTGGGCATAATATTTTAGAGCCCGCCGCTTTGGGCAAACCAGTGCTCTTTGGTCCTGAGATGTCGAATTTCAGGGAAATCGCTGATTTATTTTTGAATAATCGGGCTGCTGTCTTAGTACACAACCAGCAAGAGCTTCGCAAAGAGATAACCGGTTTACTCAGATTTCCCGAGAAGTCCCTGGATTTATCAAGACGGGCCAAGGAGATTATCTTAAAGAATCAGGGTGCGGTCAAGAGGAATTTAGAGTGTATAAAAAAATTTATTTAATAAATAGCCGTATCAGTCTAAGACAGGGATGATACAGATCAAGGCCAGACAAAATAATAATGTTATTGTTCTGGATTTGCACGGTAGGATAGATGAAGATTGCGCCAGCCTGATCGAAGTGATTGCTCAGTGTATGCGGGATGGTTATATCGATATCCTCTGTAATTTTCAAGATGTTGATTACATCGATTACATCGGAATCTCCGTAATCGTGATCGCTTACAAAGAGGTGGTTAATAACAAAGGCAGAATGAAATTTACCAATATCCCAGCTCATCTTAGGGGAATTCTTTCCGTAGCCGGAATTGATAACATAATTGACATCTATCCTGCAGAGAATCTAGCTTTGAGTAGTTTTAAGGAAGACCGGGCTATTGAAAAGATCAAGAGGATGCAGCTGAGGCGCAGGTTCAAGCGCCTACCGATTGGAATCAAGATAGAATTAAAAGCAAAATATGAGAAGAGCCCTGTTTGCCATAGAGTTAATATAGTCAACTTGAGTGGCGTGGGCGCCTATATATGCAGTTGTGATAAATTCAAGCTAGGAGATGTACTGATTATGAAGATGAAGCTTCCTCCTGGGACAGAGCCCCTAGAAGTTGAGGCGCAAGTTGTCTGGCTTCCCGATAAACAGGTTCAACGCCGGATTTACCCAGGTATGGGGGTGGAATTTCGTAATATTTCTACCTCTCTACAGCAAAAAATAGTAGATTTTGTGGAAAGAAACCTTCCTTCTTTGGCTGCAGAGCAGCCAAGGCATCATATTTAATATCAAACCATCCGAATTGCCGTATCCCATTGTGTTTTAAAGACTTTATTCTCTAATAAATCTATTGCCACCGCCTGTTTATTGTGATAATATACTACTTTTCGCTAGAGAATTCCGATGAAGATAATTAACCAGACTTTAAAGCTAAATACAGAAGGAAATCCGGATTTAGTGGACATAACCGATCGTTTAGTACGTGAACTTGAGGCCTCAAAGTTAAAAAGAGGCAATCTTACGGTTTTCGTAATCGGGTCTACCGCAGGGATTACTACCTTTGAATATGAACCGGGGTTGATTGCGGATATGGCTGAGCTATATGAAAAGCTTATCCCCAGGGCCAAAAATTACCATCATGACCAAACCTGGGGCGATGCCAACGGCTTCAGCCACCTAAGAGCAGCATTAACCCGGCCCTCTTTAACTATCCCTTTTGAAGATGGGAAGCTTTTACTAGGGACTTGGCAGCAGGTGGTTCTGGCGGAGTTCGATAACCGTCCGAGGACCCGCCAAATCGTTATTCAGATAATCGGCGATTAAGATGCAGCAGTATATCTATAATTTACTTACCGATAGATCCAGGGGATTTATTCCCGGTATCTTGAAGTTTTTTTTGTTTATACTCTCGTTTGTTTACGGATTGATAATCAGGTTTTTGATTTTATTCTATCGAGTTAAACCGGTCAGGTTAGGTGTCAAAGTAATCAGCGTAGGTAATATAACTTTAGGGGGTACAGGGAAGACTTCTCTGGTTGAATATATTGCTAAGCATTTAAAAGAAAGAGGCCGTAAAGTAGCAATATTGACCAGGGGCTATAAGAGGGAAAATTCGATTAGCGAAAATATGGGTGATGAAGCGTATATGCTCAGCAGAAAATTAGATCGTACGCCGGTAGTCGTGGATGCAGATAGAATCAGAGGGGCAAAAAAAGCAATTAATCTTCACTCTGCAGACACGCTTATTCTGGATGACGGATTTCAGCAGTGGAGGGTGGTTAAAGATTTGGAGATTGTTACGATAGATGCTGCGAACCCTTTCGGTAACCGGCAGATGATCCCTAGGGGAATATTGCGTGAACCGTTATCTTCACTTAAGCGTGCAGATATCTTTGTTCTGACTAAGACAAATTTCTCGCCTGATATAAAGAGCATAAAAAATTTATTGAATATAATCAATCCTCAAGCTCAGGTTTTTGAATCTGTACATCAAGCAGTCTGTTTTCATCAGTTAGGCCAGGATAAAGTATCGATTGATAGAGAGAGCTTCAGGGGCAGGAGGGTGGCTTTATTCTCTGGCATAGGTGATCCTGGATCATTTGAAGAGTTAGTTAAAACAATCGGTATCAAAGTCGACTTATCGATCAGATTTCCCGATCACCATAGTTACTCTCAAAAAGATATTCAAGGAGTAATCGCCCGTTCGCGAGAGAAGAGTATTGATACGATTATTACTACAGAAAAGGATGCGGCCAGATTAGGCAGGTTAGTTATTGACGATCCGAAAGCAGCGATCATGGTTTTAAGGATCGAACTTAAACTTAACAAGGATGAAGAATTTTATAATCGACTACTCAAGCTATTTATTTTTTAAGATTCTCGCTGTGCCAATTAGGATCTTCCCGGTGAGTTTCGGGTATTTTTTAGGTGCAAGAATGGGGGATATATTCTATTATGCTGATTTTAAGCACAGAGCTATTGCTTACTCTAATATCAAAGCCGCGTTAGGTAATAAGTTAACCCCTGCGCAACTCAAAAAGATTACCCGTAACTTTTACCGTGTCTTCGGACAGAATTTAATAGACATTCTTCTGATTCCTAAATTCAATCAAGAGTTTTTGGATGAATATATAAAAATCGAAGGCCTGGATAATATCTTTCAGGCCCTAAAGAAAGGCAAGGGGGCGATTATAGTCTCGGTGCATGCTGGTAGCTGGGAGCTTTCAAATATTATCGCTGCAAACTTGGGTTTTCCTTTTAGCATTCTAGTCCGTGAGTTGGCATTACCGCGTTTAAACAAACTCCTGAATTCTTATCGCCTAAAGAAGGGCTGTAGGCTGATTCAGAGAAGAAACCAGACCAGATTTCTATTGGAGACGCTTAATAATAATGAGGCAGTCGGGATGACCGTAGACCAGGGGGGCAAGAATGGAACTCTGGTTAAATTTTTCGGTAGGCATGCCTCGATGAGTACCGGTGCCATGAGAATAGCTTTGAAATACGGGGTAACTTTAGTTCCCTGTTTTTTTACGCGTATCAAAGGGGCTAAAATTAAGATTTTTATCGAACCCCCATTTGGAATCAATAAAACCGGCGATCAGGAAAAAGACCTGCGTGAAAATCTTCAGAGATTAATTCTGATATTCGAAAAATATATCACCAAATACCCGCAGGAATATCTCTGGAGTAATAAGATCTATAAGTACAGTGATCAGAAGAATATCCTTATCCTCACTGATGATAAGATCGGGCATCTCAGGCAGGCACAAGCCGTGACTAGGATGGTGAACAGTCATTACAGAGAACAGGGCTTTGATACCAATATAGAAAGTAGAGAGGTTAAATTCAAAAGCAGGCTCTCGAGGTCGACACTGATCTTCAACAGTTTCTTCTCTGGTAAATTTAGCTGCCAGGGTTGTCTTTGGTGCGTAAGTAAAGCTCTCAAGAGCGATGTTTATAAATCCTTAGTTAATTATAACCCGGACGTAGTGATTTCCTGCGGTTCCAATCTCGCCGGACTTAATTATCTGCTGGCACGCCAGAACCTTGCTAAGTCTATAGTCATAATGCGGCCGTCTATATTAGGGGCGAGGAGATTTGATCTGGTAGTCATGCCCAGACACGATAACCCGCTAAAGAGAAAGAATGTTGTAATAACCGAGGGGGCGCCTAATTTAATTGATGGCGATTATTTAAAAGAGCAATCCCAGAGATTGATTCAATCGCAGGCCAAATCCGGGGTGTCAAAGAATTCTATAGGCCTATTGATCGGAGGAGATACGAAAAGTTTCCGTCTGGATGAAAAGACGGTTTTAGAAGTAAGTAGGCAGTTGAAGTCTGTAAGTGAAAAGTTCAAAGCAGATATTTTGATTACCACTTCACGCCGGACTTCCAGAGAGACGGAGAGTATAATAAAAAAGGAATTCGAGAATTATCCCGGTTGTAAACTGATGATTGTAGCTAATCAAGACAATATACCTGAGGCAGTGGGCGGTATATTAGGATTAAGCGAGATTATCATTACTTCACCGGAGAGTATATCCATGGTTTCCGAGGCAGTAAGCAGCAAGAAACACGTTTTTGTTTTTCGGGCAAAGGGTCTAGGGATTAAGCATCAGAGGTTCATTGATTATTTTGCCAAACGGAAATACATACATTTGAGCGAACCGTCTAAACTGGCTGAGAAGATAGAAGATCTCTGGCTGAATAAAAAGGCAGCGCATGCTTTAGATGACAGTGCTTTAATTATGCAGGCGATTAAGAAGGTACTCTGATGAACCCCGCACTTCCTAAAAAATTCAAACAGAATCTGCAAGGAAGAGTGGGGTATGTGAATAGAAAAGGAAGTGCGGGGTGAATATTTTACAAATCTTACCGGAAATGCATGTCGGCGGTGTTGAGACCGGAACGCTTGATCTAGCAAGGGCTTTGGTTAAGCTAGGGCATAAAGCCGTAGTGGTTTCGTATGGCGGAGCCTTAGTCAGGGATTTAGAATCAGCGGAGGCGATACACTACCAACTCCCTGTGCATAAAAAATCTTTTTCCTGTATTTTAAAGATGATTCCTCAAGTTGCCGAGATAATCAGGAGGGAGGAGATAGATATCGTGCATGCGCGTTCTCGGGTGCCTGCATGGATCGCTTATTTTGCAGCCCGTCGCACCAATAGAGTGTTTATAACTACGGCTCATGGTTATTATCGCAAGCATTATTTCAGCCATCCGATGGGCTGGGGCAAGAGAGTGGTGGTAGTGAGTAATGCGATTGCAAGGCATATGATTGAGGACTTTGGAGTTCCGCGTGAAAGAGTGATAATGGTGCCGCGCTGTGTTGACTTGGAGCAGTTCACATTCAGGAAATTTGAAAAAAAAGTAAAAAATGATTTTGTAGTGGGTATTATCGGAAGGCTTAGCCCGATAAAAGGGCATCTACATTTTGTCAAAGCAATGGCGCGTGTAGCAAGGAGTATCCCTCATCTTAAAATCTGGATAGTAGGGGATGCGCCTGCCTCCAGAGATTCCTATAAGGAGCAGATACAGGTTATGGTAAAGAGGTTGGGCCTGTGGCACTGTACAGAATTTTTAGGGACCAAAAAAGATATCCCCAGGATCCTCTCTCAACTGGACCTTATGGTTCTTGCTACGACCACTCACGAGGCATTCGGCAGAGTGATTGTGGAAGCTCAGGCTAGCGGAGTTCCTGTGGTGGCTACGGAGGTAGGGGGAGTGGTGGATGTGGTGGAGAATGAGAAAACCGGATTACTCATTCCCCCGGCTGATCCAGCAAGTATGGCTGAGGCAGTGATTAGATTATACAAGGATACGAAGCTGTCAGCACGTCTAGTAGAGAATGCATATAGAAATGTAAAACAGAAATACAATTTAGATTTGATGATCAAGAATACGCTCAATCTTTATGAAGAGGCATTGAGTAACTTCAGGATCTTGATTATTAAACTCAGTTCGTTAGGGGATATCATCTTATCTACGGCAGCGCTGAGAGCGATCAGAGAGAAGTTTCCGCCTAATTATAAAATCAGTTTTCTCGTAGGGGAGGAATCAAAAGAGGCGCTTTTAAGATGTCCTTATATAGATGAATTATTAGTTGCCGATTTTAAGAATAAAGAAGCCGGCCTGAGAGGATTCATTGATCTCGCTAGCCGTTTAAGGAGTAAGAATTTCGATATTGCAATTGACCTGCAAAATAACCGTAAATCGCATATTTTGTCTTTTCTCACCTTAAGTCTTAAGCGTTACGGATATGATAATAAAAAATTTTCATTTTTGCTCAATTGTCGCATCAAAGACGATAAACTTGCTATCGGTCCGGTTAGACATCAATTCAGGATTCTTGAAATGTTAGGTATAGGTTTAGATAATCTTCGACTAGAGCTTTGGCCAAGCCCAGAAGACGAGCGTTATATCGATGAGTTCTTGACTTCGCAGTGGATAAGCGTTAATCAAAAAATCGTCGGTATCAGCGTAAGCGCGAGTGAGAGGTGGTTGACGAAAAGCTGGCCGGTTACCCATATGGCTAAATTATGCGAGGAATTAGGGCGTAAAAAAATACGCGTGGTGATTACAGGGGCAGAGAAGGATCTGGAGCTTGCTAATACCATCGCAAATATTGCCAAGGATGCGAATATAATCAATGCCTGCGGAAAGACGACGGTTAATCAGTTGGCATGTTTGATAAAAAGATGCGCAGTGTTTGTTTGCGTTGATTCTTCACCTTTACATATCGCAGCAGCAATGAATACGCCGTTTGTCGCTCTTTTCGGGCCGACTGATCCGGCCCGGCATCTACCTCCGGCGAATAATTTTGTAGTGATTAAAAAAGACTGGCCCTGCAGGCCTTGCTATAAATCAAAATGCAGGGATAGGAAATGCATGGAGTTGATAAACCCGACAGAGGTCTTAGCTACAGTCGAGGCTCTAATGGATTCTAGAAAAGAATAAACGATGAACATTCTGTATCTTACCAATCATCTTAATGTCGGGGGGATAACCAGTTATCTCTTGACGTTATCAAGCGGGCTTATGAAGAGGGGGCATAATCTATATGTTGCTTCTAGTGCCGGAGAATTGCTTCCTAAGTTTACCAAAGCTGGGGTTAACTTCATTCATATACCGATTAGGACAAAGAATGAGATAAGCCCTAAGATTTTAGCGAGCGCGTTTAAATTAAAAAGCGTAATAAGAAGAGAAAAGATTGATTTGGTTCATTCACATTCACGCACCACGCAGGTGCTGGGGGTCTTATTGTATAAGTTTTATGCTCTGGCGCATATTTCTACCTGCCACGGATTTTTTAAAGCAAGGTTTTCGCGCAGGCTCTTTCCTTGCTGGGGGCAGAAGGTGATTGCGATCAGCGAGCCGGTGAGAGATCATTTAATCAAAGATTTTAAAGTCAACGAGAGAGATATAATTGTTATACATAACGGAATTGACTTAGAGAGGTTTAGTTGGGCGGGTACTCAGGAGAGAGCAGAGAAAAAGAGAGAGTTTGGATTAGGGGATGGTCCGGTAGTTGGAATAGTAGCCAGGCTTGCGGATATTAAGGGGCATCTATATTTGATTAGAGCGATGAAGCAGGTTTTAGAGAGAGTTGCGGATGCCCGGTTGTTGATTATCGGAGAAGGCAGGATGTATAAGAAATTGGTGGATTTAAGCAAAACCCTGGGTATTGATAATAGTGTAGAGTTTATCCCAAAACTCTCTGATACAAGGGATGCGTTTTTAGTCATAGATATATTTGCCATGCCTTCGTTAAAGGAAGGATTAGGGTTATCGATTATGGAAGCCATGGCTTGCGGCCTTGCGGTTGTTGCTTGCGGTGTAGGCGGAATCACTAGTTTAATAAATGATCAGGTAAACGGTTTATTAGTTGAGCCTGCTAATGTTGACCAGTTAGCCAAGGCGTTATTAGAACTACTTACTGATCCTTCCAGGGCTAAGTCTCTGGGTATTGCCGCCTCTGATTTTGTCCGGAAGAATTTTTCACAGGAGAAGATGGTGGAACTGACAGAAAGGGTATATTCGGGATGCTTAAATTTAAAAAACTCGGTTTAGGAATAAGTATAATTTTCGTAATAACTTTTCTAGCAACAGGTTTTGTATTTTACCGGAATTACACTGTGCCGATACTGATGTACCATTTTGTCAAACCTGACGCAAGGCCTCAAGACAGATTAGCCGTGAGTGTAGCGTCTTTTGAACGCCAGATGAGCTTTTTAAGAAGATTCAACTATAACATAGTCCCTCTTAAGGAATTAGCCAGCCTGATTAAGGAGAAGAGGAAAATACCTCCTCGTACCGTAGCTGTAACTTTGGATGACGGAAATAAAGAGGATTACTCATACGCATTTCCGATTTTAAAAAAATATAATATACCCGCTACTATATTTTTGATTGTCAATGAAGTAGGAAGGCCTCGGGGTGATAAGTTGAATTGGGAGCAGGTGAGGATGATGCAGGATTCTGGGTTGATCACCGTGGGAAGTCACTGTTTAGGCCCGGAGCCATTAATTAACCTGGGATCCGATGCTGAATTAAGGGATGAGATATTCGGTTCAAAGATGAGGTTAGAAAATATTTTAGGCGATAAAGTTAGTCTTTTTAGTTATCCTGAAGGAAGATTTAATGAAAAGATCAGGAAGTTAGTAATTGATGCAGGATATGATCTGGCGGTTGCTACTAATCCCGGTAAAAAAATTCCTAACGATGATCTATTCGCTCTAAAAAGATTAAGGATTTCTGCTAGCTCCGATAATCTTTTTGTTTTCTGGATTGAGTCCAGCGGATTTTATAATTTTATCAGGGAGCACCGGCATAAATGATGGTAGAGCTCAGTAAGCGGATATTAATTTTTGACGTTAACTGGCTGGGGGATGTATTGTTTTCTACTGCCACGATCAGGAACATCAGGCGTAATTTTCCATACAGCCATATCGCCTGCATAGTTCCAAGTCGCTGTTACCCGATATTAAAAGATAATCCTTATTTGAATGAGGTCATTATCTTTGATGAAGAGGACCGCCACCGCGGATTCTTTAGCAAATTAGGTTTTATCAGAAAACTCAGAAGCAGGAATTTTGATACCGTGTTTTTATTACATCGTTCACTGACGCGTGCTTTTATCTGTTGGTTAGCGGGAATACCGCAGCGGATAGGTTATTATACAAGAAAACGCGGCTTTCTCCTGACTAAAAAAGTTAAGCGTTCTAAGCGCGATCGTTCGCATCGAATTGATTACTATTTAGATATTATTGAAAATGCAGGCCTAAGAGTCGAGGATAGATACACAGAGTTTTTTATCAAAGAACAAGATTCTAATTTTATCAATGAATTCTTGAAACAGAAGTCGATTAAGAAGGATGATTATTTGGTGGTAATTAATCCGGGAGGAAACTGGTTGCCTAAGCGCTGGCCTAAGGAATATTGGGCAGAATTGGCAGATAGATTAATCAGTGAATCCAAGGTCAAGGTGATAATTTCAGGAAGCCTGCGGGACGTAACTTTAGCCAGGGAGATCAAGGATTTAATGAAAGAGAAACCGATTATTGCCTCCGGGAGATTGAACCTTAAGCAGCTGGGAGTTCTCTGTAAGAGGACGAATTTATTTATTACCGCAGATACAGGGCCTTTGCATATTGCTAATGCGGTGGGGGCAAAGCAGATTATCGCTATTTTCGGCCCTACTGCCCCGGAGATAACCGGTCCCTATCCATTGAAGAACGTAACGATCTTAAAAAAAGATATCGGCTGTAAGATGCCTTGTTATGAAGTAAAATGTAAGGATAATCGCTGCATGAAGTCCGTAACCGTAGGTGATGTGTTCAAAGAAGTCAAGTCGAAGTTGAATAGATGATGATCAATAAGATTCTTTTTGTAACCTTAAGCAACATCGGAGACGTAATCCTTACTCTTCCGGTACTGGATTCTCTCAGGCAGCATTTTCCGAAGGCTAAAGTCACGGTGTTGGCGGGATTGAGGCTGAAGTACTTATTCGAAAATAATCCCAAGGTAAAGAAAGTAATCACCTATGACAAGCATGCAAGACTAAATGAAAAGATAAGGTTATTCGACGAGCTTAAAAAAGAGAACTTCGATATAGTGGTTGATTTACGTAATAGCCTATTCGGGGCATTGCTTCCTGCAAGATACAGAACCTCTCCCTTTATACGCATACCGAAGCAATTAAGGCATATGCGAGATAAGCACCTCTACAAGATCCAGAATCTAGGTTCTAAATTAAAGCTCTCAACGCTTAAAGAACATGATGACTTTTTAAATATTGATTCAGCGGATAAGGAATATATTGAGAATATATTAAGGGAAAACAATATTTCAGGGTCAGATAATTTAGCAGTGATAGCTTCGGGTGCAAGGAGCCACAGTAAAAGATGGCCTAAGGAAAAATTTAAAGGACTAATTGATAGTTTAGCCATTGATTCCTCCTTTAAGATTGTTTTGGTAGGGGATAAAGAAGATGCCAGGATAAATGAATATATAGCGAGTAATGTAAAGAATCCCATATTGGACTTGAGTGCAAAGACAACTCTTTTGCAACTTGGTTACTTATTAAAGAAAGCGAAATTAGTCATTACCAACGATAGTGCGGTATTGCATCTTGCCAGTTATCTTAACAAGCCTGTGGTGGCTATATTCGGGCCTACCGATGAAAAGAAATACGGTCCTTGGTCGAAAAAATACGCAGTGGTTAAAAGAGAAATATTCTGCCGTCCCTGCGAAAAAGCGCAGTGCAGGTTTAAAACTTTAGACTGTATAAAATTAATAAAAGTCGAAGAGGTCTTAAGAGAAATAAAGAATATTTTGAATAAGAAGAACCTAGAACCTAGAACCCAGAACCTAGAAAAGTATAAGCGCATTCTGATTACCCGTACAGATAGAGTCGGAGATGTACTCTTATCCACGCCGGTAATTAAGGCACTCAGGGATAGATATCCGGATGCTTTTATTGCGATGATCGTTAAGCCTTATGCTAGAGATATCGTGGCAGATAATCCTTATCTTGATCAGGTAATAGTCTATGATAAAAGCGGTAAAGAAAAGAGTTGGTTCGGGTCATACATGTTTGTCCGCAAGTTAAGGAAGAAAAAATTTGACTTAGCAATCATATTGCACCCAACAAACCGTATGCATTTGATCAGTTTCCTTGCAGGTATTCCCCGTAGGGTTGGTTATAATCGAAAGCTTGGGGGTTTACTCACCGACGCTATAAAACATGCCAAGCAGCTTGGAGAGAAACATGAGTTGGAATACAGTTTGGATTTACTAAGGATTTTGAATATCGAGCCTAAAGAAAGAAATCTTTTTATGCCACTAAGGGGAGAATCAGAGATCTGGGCAGATGGGTTACTGGAAAAAGAGGGGATAAAAAAAAGCCATAGATTATTAGCGATCAATCCGGGCGCAAGTTGTCCTTCTAAAATCTGGCCTGATCAAAGATTCGCGGAATTAGCAAACAGACTTATAGAGAAATACGGGTTTAGAGTTATAGTCATCTCCGGGCCTAAAGATATCACATTGGTAGAGAAGGTGGTTAAAGGAATGGGTCACCCGGTAGTAAATCTGGCGGGCAGGACTTCGCTTAGTCAATTAGCCAGCATAGTCAGAAGATGCGAGTTATTGATTTCTAATGATTCCGGCCCTGTGCATATTGCTACTGCGCTCGGGGTTCCGGTGATCTCTATCTTTGGCAGGAATCAACAGGGGCTTAGCCCCAAGCGCTGGGGGCCTCTGGGCAAAAGAGACAGAATTTTACATAAAGAGGTTGGCTGTGTTGAATGCCTGGCGCATGATTGCCTAAAAGAATTTAAGTGCCTGAAGGCAATAGAGGTTGAAGATGTAATGAAAGCTGCAGAGTCTATGCTGAGTTAAAGCTAATTTTGGTTGAAAAGCCAACCTAGAGGCGTATAATGAATTAGAATAAAAAGTTTAAGCTGGCGGAAGATGAAAAGAAAACAAAGGGTAAAAATTTATATAGTTTATATTCTTTTTCTTTTTTTTGCTGTAGGAGTTTGGCGATTAGGTATGGTGTCAAAAGAGCTGAAGATGACTAGAAATGAATTAGCAGCTATGCATTATAGAGAATTTCTTAATAGAGAATTTCTTAAGTCACAGTCAGGCGAGGCAGCTAAATATTCCCAGAGCACCTCGGCAGAGGTAGCTTTACGTGAACAACTGGCTTTACTTACTCAGGAATTAGCGACTTTAAAAGAAGACAATCTGAGGCTAAGAGAAGATAAAGAGCAGTTTAAGCAAGCACTCTTAGATTCAGTACAGGAGAGAAAAAGGTTCGAAGCGAGATTTAATTCACTGAGTGAACTTAAGAAAGCTATACGTAAAGTTAAGATAAAAATACGTCAAGAGAAAAGAGAGCAAGTCCGCGTTAAAAAAGAGCGACAGAAAGAAATAGATGCTTTAGAGCTGGCTTTGGGTAACCGTGGATTCATCATTATAGGGGGCAGGGCCACGTCGTATAGGCCTACGATTAAAATAGAAGTAAAGCCGTTGCCCTAAGAAGTTGTTGATTTGGCGGGGATTTGTGCTAAAATTATAAATTTGTATGACCGCTTTAAATCAGGAATAATCGCTATTATGATCAATTTGAATAAGGTAAAGACATATTCAATAAGGGGTAGGTATAGTAAGGTGGAGAAGGCGGATTTTGCCAAGCCGCCAAAGCCCGGAATAAGTTTTTCAGGATTTTACGCAAACCTGCCGAACATCCTAAAAGCAAAAGACTTACGTATCTTAGTTGATGCAATAGTCAAGGCGCATAAGAGGAAGAAGCCGGTTATCTTTATGTGCGGGGCACATGTTATAAAATGCGGCCTTAACCCGATAGTGATTGAGCTGATCAAAAAAAAGGTGATCAGTTGTCTCTGTTTAAACGGAGCAGGAATAATTCATGATTTTGAGATTGCCTATCAAGCCCGAACCTCTGAGGATGTGGCCGAGAATTTGAAGTTTGGTAAGTTCGGGATGGGGCGGGAACCGGCTGATTTCCTCAATCTAGCTATAGAAGAAGGAGTGGGTTATGGCCGGGGCCTCGGTAGTTCAGTGGCGAGGAAGATTGCGAAGTCAAAGCTACGCTTTAAAAACTTAAGTATCATTTATAATGCAGATAAAAACAAGATTCCGGTCTGTGTATTTGTGGCAGTAGGAACCGATATCATACATCAACATCCTTCTTTTAATGCTGCACTTACCGCAGAGGGAAGTTTAAGGGATTTCCATCTGCTTAGAGAATGTATTGCCGGGTTAAATAACGGCGGCGTAGTCTTAAACTTCGGCTCAGCCGTGATTTTGCCGGAGGTGTTCTTGAAGGCATTGAATTTATCCCGTAACTTAGGTAATCAGGTTAAAAATTTCACCACCGCGAATTTTGATATGATTCATCACTATCGCCCAAGCCAAAATGTCGTCAGCCGTCCGGTGATGCAGGGGGGGAGAGGGCTTTATATAATCGGGCATCATGAGATCATGCTTCCCTTATTAGCCCAGGCAGTGATCGATAAGCTATGAAAAAATTACGCAAAATCATCAGTAGGTTTAATAAGGCAAAGGTTTTAGTCGTCGGCGATTTGATCCTAGATGAGTATATCTGGGGAAATGTAGATAGGATCTCACCTGAGGCGCCGGTTCCGGTAATCTGGGCAAATAAAAGGACCTATGTCCCGGGTGGCGCGGCAAATGCAGCGAATAATATCAGGTCTCTGGGTGCCGAGGTCTGTTTAATCGGGATCACCGGCCGTGATAAGAATACCGAAATTCTTTTTAGCGAACTAAAGAAAAGGAATATCAGCACCAAAGGAATATTTATTGAGCCCAAGAGACACACTACACTGAAGACGCGGATCATCGCCGGACATCAGCAGGTAGTCAGGGTTGATTGGGAGCATAAAGATTCGCTGGAGAAAAAGCTAAATCAGAAAATTCTGAAATTTATAAATAAGACTATAGATAATTTTGATGCCGTAATTATTCAGGATTATGGCAAGGGTGTGGTCAATCAATATCTATTAGGAGAGCTGATTAGCCTTGCTCATCTACATAAAAAGATTATTACAGTTGACCCTAAGGAGGATCATTTCCAATATTACCGAGGGGTGACTTCGATTACGCCAAACCGCAGTGAACTTGAGAATGCGATCAGGAATCTGAAGATCAAAGATACCACAAATAAATTTAAAGTAAGCAAAGACCGCTTGTTAAATAATCGGGATATAAATCTAGCAGTGCGTCAGATTATAAGCTATCTGGGGTTACAATCCTTATTAGTTACTATGGGCGATCAGGGGATGAAGTTATTTACAAAAGAGAATAAAGTGACTCATATACCTACAGTTGCCCAGGAGGTTTTTGATGTTTCCGGCGCAGGGGATACGGTAATCAGCGTATTCACTCTCGGTCTTTGTTCTCAAGGCACGGTATTAGAGGCAGCGCATCTAGCTAACATTGCCGCAGGTATTGTGGTAGGTAAGATCGGTACCGCGGTTTTGACTAAAAAAGAATTAACGGAAAAGCTGAGGTAAAAATGGACGTAATCGGAATAATTCCTGCAAGATATTCATCGAGTAGGTTTGAAGGCAAGGTTTTAGCCCAGATCATGGGTAAGCCGATGATCCAGCACGTCTGGGAGAGGGCAAAACAAGCACGCCTCCTAGAAGACTTGGTTATTGCCTGTGATCATGAATTAGTGGCTAACGCGGCTGTTGAATTTGGCGCCAAAGTTGCCTTGACCTCTAAGGGGCACCTTAGCGGCACTGACAGAATCTGCGAGGTGATCAATCCGCTTGAAGTAAAGGTAGTAATTAATATACAGGGTGATGAGCCATTAGTGCATCCGATGATGATTGATAGCGTTGCCAGCGAATTATTGGAGGATGATTCTATTTCTATGGCGACAATCATGAAGAAAATCGAAAACCCCGAATATATAAATGACCCCAATGTAGTCAAGGTGGTGGTGGATAGAAATAATTTCGCTCTTTATTTTTCCCGGGCGGCAATTCCTCATCGTGCTACGGATGCAGAGACCGAGCATCCGGTTTACTACAAGCATATTGGTTTATATGCATATACTAAGGATTTCTTATTTACTTATAAGAATCTCCCGGTTTCGGATTTGGAGAAGACTGAGCGATTGGAGCAGTTGAGGGTTTTAGATGGTGGATTCCGGATCAAAATGGTCGAGACAAATTTCGATACCATAGGCGTAGATACGCCGGAGGATTTAGAGAAGGTAAAGTTAGCTTTAGAGAGGCAGAGTTTATGAAGGAGATAAAGATAGGGGAGATTAAGATCGGCGTAAATAATCCGATTGTTTTAATCGCCGGTCCTTGCGTAATTGAATCAGAGAAAAAGAGTCTTGAGGCTGCGAAAAGAATAAAAGCTATCGCAGCCAGGTTAAAGATCCCTTTTATCTTTAAATCGAGTTTCGATAAAGCAAACCGTTTATCCATCGGATCTTTCCGCGGACCGGGAATAGAGAAGGGCCTAGAGATACTGAATAAAATAAAACAAAAACTTAAGATTCCGGTTTTAAGCGATGTGCATTGCGCCAATGATATTGGCCGGGCAGCAGAGGTGTTGGATGTAATTCAGATACCTGCGTTATTGTGCCGTCAGACTGATATAGTAGTCGCTGCGGCAGAGAGCGGGAGAGTGGTAAATATTAAGAAGGGGCAGTTTTTAGCGCCTTGGGATATGCTGCAGCTGATTAAGAAGGTTGAATCAGCAGGTAATCATTCTATTCTGCTCACTGAACGCGGATTTTCTTTTGGTTACAATAATTTAGTTTCAGATTTAAGAAGTTTAGGGATTATGCGCGGGTTCGGTTATCCGGTACTTTACGATGCAACCCATAGCGTTCAGTTACCCGGAGGTAAAGGTAAATCTTCAGGCGGACAGAGGGAATATGTTGAGGGTCTCACGCGTGCTGCAGTCGCCTTTGGCTGTGATGGATTATTTCTGGAAGTCCATAGCAATCCCGGCCAGGCATTGTGTGACGGGCCGAATATGATCAACTTGAAAATTTTAGAGAGATTACTTAGGCAGGTTAAAAAGATCGATGCAGTCGTAAGTCATAAGTAAAGGATGTAGACGATGAAGATAAATGCGGCAAAGAGGGCAAAAGAGGTTTTGGATATCGAAGCTGGAGCAATCAAGGCTTTAAAATCCAGGATCGGCAAAGATTTTGGAAAAACCTTGGACTTAATGTTAAAGACTAAAGGCAGGATTGTAGTAAGCGGTATGGGCAAGACCGGTATTATCGCTCAGAAGTTCTCTGCCACCTTAGCTTCTACCGGCACTCCGAGTTTATTCTTACATACTGCCGAGGCAATCCACGGGGATTTAGGCAGGGTGAGTTCGAATGATACGGTAATCATAATTTCTAATAGCGGTTCAAATGAGGAGATGAAACAACTCCTGCCTTTGTTAAAGAAGATCGGCGCCAAAATCGTTGCCCTTACCGGTAACACAAGATCAATCTTGGCTAAATATAGCGATGTGGTTTTAGATGTTTCAGTAAAAAGAGAGGCCTGTCCGTTAGGGTTAGCACCTACTGCTTCAACCACTGCGACTTTAGCGATGACTGATGCGCTGGCAGTTTGCCTATTGGAGTTAAAGGGTTTCAAGGAGAAGGATTTTGCTTTCTTCCATCCCGGAGGTAGATTAGGAAGGCGCCTGCTGCTGAAGGTAGATGATCTGATGCGCAAGGGCAAAGCGAATCCGATAGTGAACGAAGAAAAAAAGGTCTCGCAGGTATTGCTGAAAATCACCCAATCCAGGGCAGGGTCGGCGACGGTGGTGGATAAGAAAGGGAAATTAAAAGGTATATTTACTGACGGAGACCTCCGTCGTCATCTAGAGATAGATGAGAGGCTGCCTAAACGTAAGATCAGAGAGGTAATGACTAAAAATCCTACGGTTGTACCTAAAGGAATGCTGGCAGCAGAGGCGATGCGGATATTGCAGGATAAAAAGATTGATGAAGTACCGGTGGTAGATAAAAACAGGCGTCCGGTGGGATTGTTGGATGTGCAGGATCTCTTAAAAGCAGGCCTGGTGTAATCATGCCGATAGTAAGCGTTACAGGGGATATAAAAGAGAAGGCAAAAAAAATAAAGTTGCTTTTACTTGATGTCGACGGAGTACTCACTGACGGAAAGATCGTCTATGATTCGTGTGGACGAGATATGAAATTTTTCGATGTCCACGATGGATTAGGAGTCTATCTTTTGGGAAAACAAGGGATAAAAACAATCCTGATCACTGCTAAAGGTTCAAAAGCGATAAGGCCGCGCGCCAGAGAGATGCGGGTGGCTGAGGTATTTACCGATATTTCTCCCAAGGCCGCTGCATTAGATAAAATTTTAAAAAAGCACAAGGTTGAACTTGAAGAGATTTGTTTTATGGGAGATGATTTAGTTGATCTTTGCCTGATGAAGAAGGTGGGGTTTCCGATTGCAGTGTTTAATGCAGTCCCTGAGATTAAACGCGTTGCTGCCTATATCTGCTTGAGAGAAGGTGGCAGCGGGGCCGTCAGAGAAGTAGTCGAATTAATCCTTAAGGCGCAAGGCAAATGGGCAGGAGCCCTGGAGGCCTATGATATTTAAAAGTTTTATTCTTAGTTTTTGTTTGATTAGTCTGGCCTTTCCTTGTTTATATGCAGAGGGTTCCGCAACTGCTGAATCAGATCAGCAGATCAATGATTTTTCTCTTTCCGGTTACGGAGAGAAAGGTAAGAAAAGTTGGGAGATATTCGGTAAGACAGCGGATGTTTTTACTGAAGATATCCAGCTCGATGATGTGATTGGCAATCTGTACGGTGAAGAAGAAGATGTTAAGCTTACCGGCGATAAAGGAAAATTCAATAAAGAGAACGGTAAATTGAGATTAGAGGATAACGTAGTAATTACTACTTCCTCCGGAGCAAAGTTGACTACGGATTCTTTAGAGTGGGATAGGAAAGAGCAGGTTGTTTCTACAAAGGATTCGGTGAATATTGAGAGAAATAGTATGATGGCAGTGGCAATCGGCGCAAAGGGAGAGCCTAATCTAAATAAGGTTTCTCTGGAGAAGGATGTCAGGGTGGATATCAAGCCCGATCAGGCGCAGGGTAGCAAAGAAACAATCATGATTACCTGCGACGGCCCATTAGAGATAGAATACGAAAAGAATATGGCTACTTTTTACAACAATGTCAAAGTAGAAAGAGAAGATTCAATAATTTATGGCGATAGACTCGATATCTATTTTTCCTCAGCAGGTACCCGAGATAGTTCCCAGGGTTTTATGAATAACAAGATAGAGAAAATAGTAGCTAAAGGCAATGTCAAGATCGTCAGAGATGAGAATATTTCTTATAGCCAGAAAGCGATCTATACGGCAGCTGATAAGAAGATCGTTTTAAGCGGCAGGCCGAAATTAGTCATCTCTTCTGCGGGGGATTTGGATGATGCATCTTTTGGAAATTAAAGGACTGGCTAAATCTTACGACGGAAGGGAAGTCGTCAGGGGCGTCGATATTCTGGTGAGGCGCGGTGAGATAGTAGGACTTCTCGGGCCTAACGGCGCAGGCAAGACCACTACTTTCTATATGATCGTTGGGGTGATCTCGCCTAACAGGGGGAAGATCGTTTTTGATAATAACGATATTACCTTTCTGCCGATCCATGAACGCGCCCGCTATGGTATAGGATATCTTGCCCAAGAGGCTTCAATATTCCGTAAACTTACCGTAGAAGATAATATCATGTCGATTCTAGAGACTCTGCCGATAGGTAAAGCCGAGAGGCAGAAGAGACTGAAGAATCTACTTAAAGAGTTGAATATATCTCATCTTGCTAAAAGTAAGGCTTTTACTTTATCAGGAGGAGAGAGAAGGCGTTTGGAGATCACCCGTGCACTGGTGACAAACCCTTCTTTTATTTTACTGGATGAGCCTTTTTCCGGGATAGATCCTATCGTGGTCAATGAGGCGCAGGAGATCATCAAGGAGTTAAAAGAAAAAGGCTTGGGGATTTTACTCACGGATCATAATGTCAGAGAAACGCTTTCTATAACCGACAGAGCATATTTAATTGCCGATGGAAAGATTCTGATTTCCGGAGTTGCTGATGAATTAATCAATAATCCTAAGGCACGCCAGATCTATCTGGGAGAGAAGTTTCGAATGTGAGTTCAATTCGTCAACCGCAGAAGGGAGTTCATTTAAAATGGTAAAAACCGAAGTAAAAAAATTAGACAGCACCAAGAGAGAAATAAACGTTGAAGTAAGCGGAGAGATAGTAAAGAATAAATTTGAGGATGTCTTTAAAAAAATCGCTAAGGATGCCAAGGTACCGGGCTTTCGTCCGGGTAATGCTCCCAGGGATATTTTAGAGAAGCATTATTCCGCTAATGCACACGAGCATGTATTGAGAGAGTTAGTGCCGGAAGTTTATGGGCAGGCGATTGATAAGGAAAAGCTTGATGTTGTAGAATTACCCGAGATATCCGATGTCAAGTTAGACAGGAGCAACCTTTCCTTTAAGGCGGTAGTAGAGGTGACTCCCCAGATAGAGATCAAGCATTATAAGGGGATCGAATTAAATTATAAAAAGCTATCTGCAAGCCCTGATGAGATCAAACGTTATATTGATTCTTTAAAAGAGGCGAGGAAGGTTGATGCAGCAGATGATAATTTTGCCAAGAGCCTGGGTTATCCAAACCTAATTGAATTAGAGAGAGCAACCGAGAGGCAGATCTCGATACAGAAAGAGAATACCCAACGGCAAAGAATGGAGACTGAGATCATTGATAGTTTAATCAATGGCCTGGATTTTAAATTGCCGCAATCTTTGATCAACCGGCAGTTACAGGAACTGGTAAGACAGGCAAAACTTGATTTAGCGCTCAAGGGTGTTGGGCGTGAGAAAATAGACGAACATGAAGCGAAATTATCCAAAGAACTGGAGCCGGAGGCGAAGAGGCAGGTGAAGGTGTATCTAGTTCTGGCGGAGATCGCCAAGAAGGAAAAGATCGCCCTGGATAACAAGATGACAAATAAGGTGATGGAAATGTTGTTCAGAGAAGCAGATTGGAAAGAGTTGTCTTAATTTTAGGTTATAGGTTTTAGGTTATAGGTTCTAGCGCGGCAAGCTAGCACCTAGTACCTAGCACAATGGAGGTGAGTATGACAGTAAGGGCTCAGACATTAGTACCTATGGTTATTGAGCAGACATCGCGGGGTTATGAGCGTGCATATGATATTTATTCCCGTTTATTAAAGGATAGGATAATTTTCATCGGCACACCGATTGACGATTACGTAGCGAATTTAGTGATCGCCCAGATGTTGTTTTTACAGATGCAGGATATGAGTAAGGAGATAAATGTTTATGTTAATTCGCCCGGAGGTTCGGTTACTGCGGGCCTGGCAATATACGATACTATCCAATTCGTGAAGTGTGATGTAGCGACATACTGTGTCGGGCAGGCCTCGAGTATGGGCGCTCTGCTTTTATGCGCCGGAACAAAAGCTAAACGTCACGCCCTGCCTAATTCTCGGGTTATGATTCATCAGCCCTGGGGAGGTATTCAGGGGGCTGCGGAGGATATATCCCGCCATGCCCAAGAGATTCTAAAAATGCGTGACAGGATCAATGAGATATTAGCTAAACATACCGGCCAGAAATTGGATAAGATTCAGAAGGATACTGATAGGGATTTTTTTATGTCTGCACAAGAGGCTAAGGATTACGGTTTGATTGACGAAGTAATCGTGCATCAAAAGAAAAAATGATTATATAGGTTCTAGGTTATAGGAGGAATTGATGAAGAAGAATCTTTTGTTAACTCCGGGGCCAACGCCCTTACCGCCTAAGGTTTGCGATGCTTTGGGCAGGCCAATCATCCATCACCGTACACCTCAATTCCAGGCAATATTAAAAGAAGCATTTGAGGGTTTAAAGTATGTTTTTCAGACAAAGCATGATGTTTTTATCTTAGCAGCTTCCGGCACCGGGTCAATGGAGGCGGCAGTAGCAAATCTACTTTCCCCCGGTGACACAGCGATAACTGTTCAGGGTGGTAAATTCGGCGAAAGATGGACAGAGCTTTGTAAGGCTTATAATGTGAATGCGGAAGTAATGGATGTTGCATGGGGCAAGGCAGTCGATCCACAGGAGATAAAAAAGAGGCTCAAGGAGAATCAAAAAATTAAAGCAGTATTTACGACTCTTTGTGAGACTTCTACAGGTGTTGTGACTGATATTGAAGCGATTGGAAGGATCGTAAAAAATACGGATGCTGTTTTAGTAGTTGATGCGATCAGCGGCTTAGGCGCAGTTGATATAAAGACAGATGATTGGAATTGCGATGCGGTTATTTCCGGCTCACAGAAAGGGCTGATGCTTCCGCCGGGATTAGCTTTTATTTCCCTCAGCCCTAAAGCTAACAAGTTAATAGAGGTATCAAAAAACCCAAGATATTATTTTGATTTAAAGCGTGCTAAGAAGGTAGTGGATAAACCCGATACTCCTTTTACTCCGGCGATCTCTTTAATTATTGCTTTAAATGAAGCCTTGGGTATGATTAAAAAAGATGGTTTGGAAAATTTATTTTTGCGGCATAAAAAAATGGCTGAAGCAACCAGGCAAGCGGTTAAGGCATTAGGATTAGAGTTATTTGCGCCTGACGCTGCCTCAGATGCGGTAACTGCGGTTAAGGTGCCGGATGGTATCGATGGGGAGAAGCTGGTAAAAACTATGCGCGATGTTTACGGCATAACCATTGCCGGGGGGCAATCCGAATTAAAGGGCAAGATCTTTAGAATCGCGCATATGGGCTATATTAAGAAAGAGGATATAATCGAAGGCATATCTATTTTAGAGAAGGTATTGCAGGAGATGGGCTATAATTTTCATTCAGGAGCAGGTGTAGAAGCAGCAGAAGAAGCATTTTTAAAATAAGGAGACCCTAATGCGAAAGTTATTATTATTTACGGTTTTACTCTCTACTCTCTGTTCTTTCTTCTCTCTTCTCTGTTATGCCCAAGACACCCTTACCATCACTACCTATTACCCTTCACCCTATGGTAGCTACAGAGAATTAAGAGCTCAACGTATGGCAATAGGAGACGATTATATTAAAGGTAGTGAATATTGCTGGGAAGGCACCTGCACAAATACAATTAATCCTAATGCGGATTTGGTGGTGGAGGGCAGCGTAGGTATTGGTACGGCGAGCCCAACAGGAATTCTCGAAATTTTAAATGATAATGAAGTTTATTCATGGGAAAGCATTGTTAATAAAAAATATAAGGATAATGATAATGCCCCAAATATTGTTTTTCTAAAAGCAAGAGGTAGCGCAGACTCTCCAGCTGATGTGCTAGATGGAGATGGCCTAGGAAGATTTCATTTTTCAGGACTTGAAGGAGGGAATTGGTTATACGGAGGGGGCTTGAATAGTTGGGGCGGAATAGATATTCTGGTTGATGGCGATCCGTCTCCTGCTAGTCATCCTTCTATGATTATTTTCAAGACAACTCAGCAGGGTTCAATAGCAAATGAATGGAGAATGGCGATTAAAAACGACGGTAAAGTCGGCATTGGGACGGCGAATCCAATTAGCAAACTTCAAGCAGTATCAGAGAGTCCAACCATAGACAGTGATAACGATATAACTATGAGTTCTTATACCTCGTCATCGTTTTTAGACCCTGCATTTATAACTCAAAAAGCAAGAGGAACAGAAAGTTCACCTCAAGCTATATTAGCCGGTGACAATATAGGCGGTCTTTTTTTTCAAGGACATGATGGATCAAACTTCCGGAGTGCAGCCGGTATTCAAGGGAAAGCGGAGAAAAATTTTACTCCGGCAAATCAAACAGCTAAATTAGAATTTTTTACTGCTGACAGTGGAAGTAATGATATCAGAATGACAATTCTAGGAAGCGGCAACGTCGGCATTGGGACGCCGAGCCCCACAGGAATATTGACCATCGGTGATTTTAATACAGTAAGAGATGTAGTATTTAATAGTCCTAACACTCTGGCAGCAGGATCAGCATTCCAATTTAGGGAGAATGATTCTTGGTCAGGGTTTCAGATTCAGCATGATACAGATATCAATAGGCTAAACTTTGCAGGATATTCAGGTGGAGCAAAAAGCTCAGATATCATGACTTTTGAAAGGGATAGCGGTAAAGTCGGCATTGGGACGACAGAACCAAAACATAAACTTCATGTTGCAGGCCAAACTCAATTCACTGCTGATGCCACTAATGATGTCTGGATTCAGGGAGGGGATCAGAATTGGGATCCTGACTTTGCTATCAGGGAAAAAAGAAACCTCGCTCTTGTAGGTTTAGTTGCAACAGATAAACTGTGGTTAAATTTTGGCGGTGAATATACTGGTGGCACAATCATCGGCGGCAACGTCGGCATTGGGGAGCCGAGCCCGAATGTCGCCTTGGATGTAATAGGCAGTATTGAATATACAGGTACATGTATAGATGTATCCGATGAACGATTGAAGGAAAACATAAAGATTATAAACGAACCTATCAAAAAGTTAGCGAATATAAAAGGTATATATTTTAATATGATTGGATCAGAAAAAAAAGAATTAGGTGTAATTGCGCAGGATGTTCAGAGATCATTGCCAGAAGCTGTCAGCGTTGTTGATGAGGAAGAAGGATATCTGGGGGTTAGTTATGTAAGCCTCATTCCTGTGTTGATTGAAGCAGTCAAAGAACAGCAAATGGAGATAGAAAACCTGAAATCAGAAATAAATGATTTAAAACAAAAACCAAATTTGTAATCTTTAAAAATAAGGAGTAGTTATGATAAAAATATTAGTTAGTGATCCTTTATCTGAGAAAGGGCTTAAGATTCTTAACGAGGTTAAGGAATTTCAGGTTGATGTCAAAACCGGAATGAAGCCGGAAGAGCTAAAGGCAATAATCAAGGATTATGATGCGCTGATCGTAAGGAGCGCAACCAAAGTAACCAAGGATGTAATCGAGGCAGCTGGGAATTTAAAGGTAATCGGTCGCGCAGGCGTTGGGTTGGATAACGTCGATTTAGAAGCAGCTACGCAAAAAGGTATTATCGTAATGAATACTCCGGCAGGAAACACGATTTCTACTGCCGAGCATACGATGAGTATGATTTTAGCGCTCTCGCGCAATATCCCTCAGGCTGCTGCCTCTCTGAAATCAGGTGAGTGGAAACGTTCCAAGTTTATGGGAGCGGAACTTTACAATAAGTCTCTTGGGGTCGTGGGATTGGGCAGGATAGGTTCTGAAGTTGCAAAGAGGGCTTTATCATTCGGTATGAAAATCCTGGCATATGATCCGTTTTTATCAGTGGAAGTGGCAAAGAACCTTGGGGTGGAAGTAGTGGAGTTAAAGGAATTGTTTGAGAAATCCGATTATATAACTATGCATACGCCTCTTACAGAAGAGACAAAACATATGATCTCGGAGAAACAATTTAAAATGATGAAGGACGGAGTAAAGATAATCAACTGTGCCCGCGGCGGCATTGTTGATGAAGCAGCACTGATTAAATCAGTAAAGGAAGGGAAAGTTTCCGGGGCAGCCATAGATGTTTTTGAAAAGGAGCCTCTTGCGCCGGATAGTGAATTGTTGAAACTGGATAATTTGATTACTACGCCTCATCTGGGTGCATCTACGGAAGAAGCCCAGGAAAACGTAGCGATTGAAGTTGTGCAGATCGTGCGCGATGCGCTATTGGGCAAGGGTATACGTAATGCCGCCAATTATCCCTGTCTTGAACCCGAAGTCTGCACGATCCTTGAGCCTTATATAAATTTAGCGGAGAAATTAGGAATGTTCAGCAGCCAGTTAATAAAGGGCAGGCTCACCGGGTTAAATATTACCTATAGCGGAGATATTATTAAACATGATTTAACGCCTCTGACTTTGGCTCTGGTTAAAGGCATACTTACACCGATATTACAGGAGACAGTCAATTATATTAATGCTGTAAGTTTAGCCAAAGAGAGAGGGATTAAGATCAATGAAAGTAAGTCTTCCCGCGAGGAAGAATTTGTCACCTTGATTCAGTTAGAGATAACGACAGATCAGGAGACAAGAATGATTTCAGGGACCCTCTCTTCCAACAAACAGCCAAGGATCGTCAAGGTGGATAAATATTATGTGGAATTGGCTCCGGTTGGCGAGATGGTTTTCATCCAGAATCGCGATAAGCCGGGGATCATCGGCAATTTAGGAACGCTTTTGGGTAAACACGATATTAATATCGCTGCTATGACCTTTGGCCGCGACAAACCGGGCGGAACTTCTATCAGCGTTTTAAACGTAGATAGCCCTGTATCCGCAGAGATACTGGATAAGATAAAGAAACTAGAAAATATTTTAAGCGTTACAATAATAAAACTATGATAAAAAAAAATACTATATATTATACGTTATTCGCTATATCCTTTGTGCTATTAATTTTATCAAACGCAGATGCCGAGAAAATAACGGTGCTCTATACCGGAGAGACCCATGGGATGATTTATCCCTGTTCCTGCCCGATTGATCCGGACGGAGGCGTTGCAAGGAGGGCTACTTTGATCAAGAGCCTAAAGAAAAAATATCCCGAAATCCTGATTCTTGATTCCGGTAATTTTTTTGCCGGCGGCAGCTTTGATGATTACGCCCAGAATTCCGAACTTGACAGCAAAAGGGCTTTAATAAATCTTAAGGCAATGGAATTAATCGGATATGATGCAGCGGGAGTGAGTGAAGCGGAGTTTAATTTTACAGAAGAATTATTTGAGGAAAGTATAAGTAAAACAAATATAAAATTTTTATCCTCTAATTTGAAATCCGATCAAATTTTGCCTTACACCATAAAAGAGATTTCAGGTATTAAATTCGGCATCATTGGGGTAACTCCTAATTCTGTGCAGCGTAAATTAAAGAAGCTTGCGATTGTTGAACCGATTACAGCAGCTTTAGAGGCAGAAGCAAAGTTAAGAGAAGAGGGAGTTGATTTGATCATAGTTTTAAGTACTCTGAAACCTAATCTGAATTTAGATTTGATAAAAGGTGCCAAAGGTATAGATATTCTTGTAGAAGGCAGCGAATATAGGCCCGCAGAGGAAGCGTCTTATAAAAAAGTAGAAAACACACTAGTTCTCTATCCAAATTGGCAGGGCCGTAGATTAGGCAAGGCGGAGTTGACAATAGAACATGGCAAATTAGCAGGTTATGAAATAGAAGAATTGCGCCTTTCAGATAATATCGAAGATGACCCGGATATCCTTTCTATTTTACCAGATTGTTTTTCCGATAACAATTGCAAGAAAGAGGGTTCCAAAGGAATATGTAAAAATGCCGGTAATTCAGATTCAAGTTGTGAGTTTACCAAGGCAAATAAAGTAAGCCTTTTAGCGATTACACCAAAGGAGTGCCCTGTCTGTGACACGGAAAAAGTGGTTAATTTCTTAAAAAAGAGTTTCCCAGGTTTAGATGTTTCTTATCTATATTATCCGGGCAAAAAAGCAAAGAGTTTGATTAAGAAATTTTCTCTTAAAGGTTTACCGGCATATTTTTTAGGAGAAGAGGTAGAGAAAGAGGAGATTTTCGCGAATATTAAAAAAGACTTGCGCAAAGTCGATAAATATTATATGCTTGAGCCTAAATTTATCGGCGTGAGTTATTTTTTAAATAGGGAAAAGTCAAAAGGAAAGTTTGATCTATTTATCAGCTTATACGATAAAAATTCCAGCAGATTACTAAATATCGCAAAAGAATTTAACCCCAAGATTCATTTTTTAGCCAGCGAAGAGAACGGTGGTTTCGGAGCAATTAATGGCCCGGTTGAAGCCGAAGACTATTTACGTGCGCTATGCATTCAAAAATATTACCCAGAGAGATTCTGGAGCTATATCTCTTGCAGGGCGGATAATTTCCACAGCTCCTGGTGGGATAATTGTGCAGCGGAATTAGATTTAGATAAAATCAAGGCTTGCGCGAGGGGCGATGAAGGGGCAATGCTTTTAAGAAAGAATATCAGTCTTAACAAAGAGCTTGAAGTTATGTTCGGCCCAACGTACTTGGTGAATAATTACTTGATATTTGGTTCAAAAGGTGTACCCTCAAAAGAGGAATTAAAAGAGATTTTAGAGAGGTGAGATAATGAAAGCAAAACCAAAGATTCGTATAGTTGACGTTACTAACCGAGATGGTGTTCAGACTTCCCGTATTTGCCTTTCCAAGCTACAAAAGACAATAATTAATATATACCTGAATGATATGGGTATATTTCAGTCGGAATTCGGTTTTCCGGTTACACGCCATGAGACAAGCTATCTTAATGCTAATCTAGAGTTGGCGAAGAATGGCGTGATTGCTCCTTTGAGGCTGGAGGGATGGGTCAGGGCTACTAAAGGAGATGTGCAGACCGCTTTTAAATTAGCTCCGGGTTTAAAACATCTGAATTTATCCATCTCTACCTCTGATCAGATGATCGTAAATAAATTTAAAGGTAAACTAAACCATAAGTCAGTAATAAAAGAGATGACGCAAGCGGTCCAGGGCGCGTTTAAATCCGGGGCAAAGTCTATCGGAGTAAATGCCGAGGATGCCTCGCGTACCAGGATGGATTATTTGATTGAATTTACCAGAGCAGCGAAAAAGGCAGGTGCGCATAGGCTGAGGTATTGTGATACTTTAGGTTTTGATACGCCTTTTACTATTTATGAAAGAGTAAGACAATTAACCAGGGCGGTTAAGATTCCGATAGAGATCCACTGTCATAATGATTTAGGTTTAGTAGTGGCTAATTCTTTAGCTGGCGCCAAGGCTGCCTGTGATGCTGGATGCGACGCCTATATTAATACCTGTATAAACGGTATGGGTGAGAGGGCAGGCAATGCAGATTTAGTTTCAGTGATTTTAGCTATTAAATATGGGAGCGGTATGGGTAATTATTCGCTCGATGAGCGGGTCAATTTACGCAAGGCCTGGAAGATCTGTAAGTATGCCTCCTATGCTTTCGGTGTACCGATTCCAATCAATCAGCCGGGAATCGGAGCAAATGCCTTTGCGCATGAATCGGGAATACACGCCGACGGTGCTTTAAAAGATAGAAGAAATTATGAGCTTTATGATTATGAGGAATTAGGCAGGGGGGAGCCGGAAGTGATTGATACCGGCCGTAAGATTACCGCCGGAGAGTATTCCGGAATAAAAGGCTTCAGGAATGTTTACGAAAAATTAGAGATCCGTTTTCATGATGACCTCGAGGCTGCCAAGATCTTAGAGTTAGTCAGATACGGTAACGTCCATAATCAGAAGCCGTTGGTAGATGATGAATTAAAATTTATTGCCAAGTATCCGGATATGGCGCAGAAGATATTTTTCATGACACCGTAGTTAGGTTCTAGGTGTTAGGTTTTAGGTGTTAGCACAAACCTAGAACCTAGAACCTAGAACCTAGAACCTAGAACCTAATTGTAATAATGAATGTCATAATAGTAGGCACGCAGTGGGGAGATGAAGGTAAGGGTAAGATAATCGATATCCTTTCTGGTAAAGTGGATTATATCGTCCGTTACCAGGGAGGCAGCAACGCCGGCCATACCGTTGTAACCGGGACTAAGGAATATATATTCCATCTGATCCCTTCGGGGATTCTACACCAAGGAAAGATCTGCTGTATTGGTAACGGCGTTGTAGTTGATCCTGCTGTGCTGTTACGCGAGGTAGAAGAGTTGTCATCTAAAGGGATTAATATCGGTAAGCGCTTAAGGATTTCTTCGCTTGCCCATGTGATATTACCGTATCATAAGATCCTTGATAAGCTGCGTGAGAAAAAAAGAACCAATAAAATAGGGACTACCGGCCGGGGTATCGGCCCCTGTTATGCAGATAAGATCATCCGTTGCGGCATCAGGATGGTTGATCTTTTAAACCCTTCTATATTTCGTGATAAATTAAAGGATAACCTGAGGGAGAAGAATGAAATATTCAAAAAAGTTTATAATCACCCCGGATATGATTTTAAGAGCATTTATAAAGAATACCTGAATTATGGAAGATTATTTTCAAAATATATCTGTAATACATCTATTTTGCTAAATCAGGCGATTAAGCATAAGAAAGATATTCTTCTTGAAGGAGCGCAGGGGACCTTTCTTGACATTGATTTCGGGACCTATCCTTTTGTCACTTCTTCTTCGGCTTTTAGCGGTGGTGCCTGTATCGGAAGCGGTATTCCTCCTACTAAAATAAATAAAGTTATCGGAGTGGCTAAGGCTTATACCACTAGGGTAGGCGAGGGGCCTTTTCCTACAGAGTTTTCTTCAGCTTTTGGTAAATTTATGCGTAATAAAGGTAATGAATTCGGAGCTACTACCGGGAGGCCGCGCAGGTGCGGATGGCTTGACTGTGTGATGGTAAAAGAGGCTGTGATTTTAAACGGTATCTCGGAACTTGCGATAATGAAAATGGACATTTTAGAAGGGTTAAAGACTATCAAGTTCTGCACCGCTTATAAATACAAAGGAAAAGTATTTAAAGAATTTCCTCATGACCTTGAGGTATTGGAAGGGGTAAAGCCTGTATATAAAGAAGTTTCCGGCTGGAATAAAACTATAGGAAACTCAAAGCGTTACAGAAATTTACACCCTAATGCAAAGGCCTATCTGAATAGGCTGGAGGATATACTTTGTTCTAAAATCACCATGGTATCAGTTGGATCTGCCCGGGAAGAGACTATTTTAAGATAAAGATTTGACTATAAAACAACTGGCTATAAAACAACTTGACTAAATTCCCGGTTTATGTTATATTTATACACCCACCAAAAGAAAATCCTAAAAGAGGAGGTATAATTTATGAGAAGTAGAGTGATTAAGGTTGTTTTAGTAGTATTATTTGGTTTTTCCGCTGCGGGATGCACCTTTATATTCCAAAAGGGCAAGCGTTCCGACGCAATGAAGATCAAGGAGCTATCACAGCAGTTATCAGAATTAGAGCGCACCAAGAGACAGCTTCAGCTTTCTCTGGCAGATGAAATAGAGAATAAGCAAGTAAGCCTGGATATGATGGAGAAGGGCTTGGTGGTTACTGTGGTTGGCGACTTACTCTTTGATTCCGGTAAAGCAAAGATAAGGAGTGAAGGATATTCGATCCTAGGCAAGGTCGCAGATGTTTTAAAAGAAGAGGTACCGAATAACCGGGTAGGCATAGAAGGCCACACTGATAATCAACCGATTCAACATTCCCCCTGGAAGACTAACTGGAGATTGTCTACTGAGCGCGCCTTAAGCGTCTTAGACCATATGGTAAAGCAGGAAGGAATTTTACCGGCCAGGCTTTCAGCAATCGGTTACGGAGAATACCAGCCAGTTTCTTATAATGATACAAAGGAAGGACGGCAGATCAACCGAAGGGTTGAGATCGTAATTCTGCCTGAACTTACAAAATCCAGCACCTTAGGCGAAGAGGTGATTAAGTAAGAGATGGAAGAAAGCCTGAAGAATAGAATGATTTTAATTCTAGTGATATTGTCTAGCATACTTTCTATTGGCATGATCAGCTCCTGTAATAATGCTTATCGTCAAAGAGCCGCCCGCGAAAAAGAGATGGCTGTGCGTATAGATTTGGAAGAGAAGATGAATAAGTTTTTACAGGAAACAAACATGCTCAATGTTAATCTGAAGAGACTAGAGAAGGAACTAGAAGTTGAGCAGCTCGCCCGTAAGCAAGCAGAGGCTACTCTTTCAAAATCGCAGGGCGTAAATACGATCCTTCAGAATGAGATCAAAAAGGAAATTAAATTAAAAGAAACCCTGGAAGAAGATCTCAAAGACGCACTAGTAACCGAGAGATAAGATGATATAAAGGGGAGGTAAAACTACTTAAGTTTTACTTGAAAAAGGGGATGGCGATCCCCTTTTTTATTGAATAATATTATAGAGATGATTAATAAGAATGATATTCCCAAACATATAGCGATCATTATGGATGGCAACGGACGCTGGGCAAGGGCGAGGCACTTACCCCGGACTGCCGGCCATCGCGAGGGTATTGAAAGGGTCAGGGATATAGTTAAGTCTTGTTTAGAGTTAGGAGTGAAGGTAGTGACATTTTTCGCATTTTCCACGGAGAACTGGAATAGGCCTAGGAGTGAGATTAACGTACTGATGCGTTTTTTAGGCAGATACATAGATCAAGAGATTGAAAAACTGAATAATAATAATATAAAATTTAAGACCATCGGAAGAAAGGATCCACTGCCAAAGCTGGTCCTTAAAAAACTTAACGACGCAGAGAAGAAGACAGGGGATAATACTGCGATGACCATGGTCTTGGCTTTAAACTACGGAGCCAGGCAGGAGATAGTAGATGCAGCTAAGCAGTTCACTGCCGCTGTAGTAGAAAAAAAAACAGATATTGAAGATTTGGATGTGGAAGGATTCAAGCGTTATCTTTATACACGGCAGCTGCCCGATCCGGATCTCTTGATCCGTACGAGTGGTGAGATGCGTATAAGCAATTTTCTACTCTGGCAGCTTTCTTATGCGGAGCTTTATTTTTCTAAAAAATATTGGCCGGACTTTAAGCGTGCGGACCTAATACAAGCTATCCGGGAGTACCAGATGAGAGAAAGGAGGTTTGGTAAGATAAATGTTCTTAAGAAGAGTAATTAGCGCGAGCATCTTGATTTTAATCATTACTGCAAGCTTATTGATCGATCTTCGTTTTAATTCCTACCTGACTTCTCTGGTGATTACCCTATTTATAATTCTAGGGCTTTATGAGTTTTTTACTATGCTTGAGAATAAGGGGATAAAAGTCTATAAGTATTTTGGTATCGCTATGGGTACAGCGATACCGCTTTCGATATTAACTCGTTTTGAAACTACAAAGAACTGGGAGTTACTTTTTGTTACGCTGGCTTTATTATTTTTATTCCTGATGCAGTTTAGAAGAAGGCAGAACAGCGGTGTGGTGATCGATATTGCTACGACATTATTCGGCATATTCTATGTTTCCTGGCTCTTCAGTTTTCTAATCAAGATCAGGTATCTATCCGGAGGCATAGGCCTGCTGACGGCTATATTGTTAATCACCAAATTAGGTGATATCGGAGCTTATCTTGTTGGTTCACGTTTCGGTAAGAGGCCGCTGATGCCCCGGGTAAGCCCTAAGAAATCTGTGGAAGGGGCCTGGGGAGGTTTATGTTTTAGCGTATTAGGGGCTTTGATTAGCAGTGCGTTTATTGAATTCAGTTATTTACATCTTATTTCCTTGGGTGTTTTTCTAGGAATCCTAGGGCAGTTGGGAGATCTATCCGAGTCCCTGATGAAGCGCGACTGTCAGGTAAAGGACTCAGGCGGCATATTCCCGGGCATCGGAGGGGTGTTGGATTCAATCGATAGTTTACTCTTTACTGCGCCTGCCTTTTACTTCTATATGAGCGCGATCCTCAAACAATAGAAGAAGCTGATAGATATTATGAAAAACATAGCGATATTAGGTTCGACCGGCTCGATCGGGGAGAATACGCTGGCAGTAATCAGGAATCATCCTGATAAATTTAAAATTATTGCTTTGAGTACAAACTCTAAGATAGATATCTTAGAGCGTCAGATTAAAGAGTTTGATCCTTTATTTGTCTGCGTGAGGAACCGGCAGGCAGCGGAAAGATTAAAAGTAAGATTAAGGCCTTCAATTAAATTATTTGAAGGCGAGAAAGGTTTGCACTCTCTGGTTAAGCAAAAAAGAGTGGAATTAGTGCTTTTGGCGATCAGCGGGTCAGCGGCTTTATCACCTTTATTAAAAGCCATAGAAGCCAAAAAGAGAATTGCCTTAGCTAATAAGGAAGCATTGGTTATGGCTGGTCCGATAATCATGGCCAAAGCGCGAGAGAAGAAAGTGAAAATTCTTCCTATAGATAGTGAGTTGTCGGCTATCTGGCAGTGTTTGACGGGTAAGGATCAGAGCAGGTTAAAAAACATATATCTTACGGCATCGGGAGGGCCTTTCAGGCAGGCCTCTGCGAAAGATTTAAGGAACATCACTGTGGCTCGTGTGATTAAACATCCTAGATGGAAGATGGGCAGGAAGATCAGCGTTGACTCTGCAACGCTGATGAATAAAGGGCTGGAATTGCTGGAGACGATGTTTTTATTCGGCATACCTTGTAATAAAATAAAGATTCTTATTCATCCTGAAGCGATAGTGCATTCTATGGTGGAGTTTGTTGACGGAGTGGTGATTGCGCAGCTATCTGCTACAGATATGCGAATTCCTATTCAATACGCTCTTTCCTATCCTAGGAGACTAGAGAATAAACTACCCGGTATAGATTTCTATAAATTAAAGGAGTTAAATTTTCAAAAGCCCGACTTCAGAAAATTTCCCTGTTTGGAATTAGCCTATCGCGCAGCGAAGAAACTGGGAACAGCTCCTTGTGTATTAAATGCCGCTAATGAAGTGGTGGTTGAGGAATTCTTGCAGAATAAGTTGGATTTTATTTCTATACCAAAAGTGATTAAGAAAGTACTGGATAAACACCGCAATAATAGTAATCCTAATTTAAGCGATATCCGCAAGGCTTACTCCTGGGCCAGAGCGGAGGCTTACAGAGTGATTGGTAATCTTAAAAATAGAAAGAGGTAACCGAAGATGTCTTTATTGATTTTTTTATTGGTTTTAGGTATTTTGATCATCGTACATGAATTCGGGCATTTTATCGCTGCTAAGAAAGTCGGAGTAAAGGTGGAAAAGTTCTCTTTAGGTTTTGGCCCGCGACTATTAAAAAAGAAAGTAAATCATACCGAATATACGATCAACGCCATACCCCTGGGGGGATATGTCAAGCTTGCCGGAGATAACTTAGAAGAATATAAGGGTAAGTCTGATGAGTACTTCTCGAAATCTCCGGGTAAGCGTTTTCAGATTGTCTTCTTTGGCCCAATGCTTAACTACGTTATGGGCTTTTTGGTGTTGTGGTCGATATTTTTTATAGGCTACCCTACCTTTACTACGAAGATTGGAGGCCTATTAGAGGATTACGGGGCTAAAGCGGCGGGCTTGCAGATAGAGGATAGGATCTTAGCCGTAGACGGCCAGGAGGTGTATTACTGGGAGGATTTACAGGAGATAATCCTGAATAAGAAGAGCGAATCAGTCAAGCTTTCCATCTTACGGGATAATCAAGAGTTTTCACTCGACGTTGTAATCAAAGAGAAAGAACTGGAGGATCCCTTAGGTACCAAGCTTAGCGTAGGATTGCTGGGGATTGAGCCATTTGATGAATTCGTTTCGATCAGGTACGGTTTCTTTAAGTCTTTTCTCCTGGCAGTAAATAAGACCTGGGCTTTCACGGAAATAACCTACCGTGGTTTATGGCGAATGATTACAGGTAAATTGTCATTTCAGGACTCCGTAGCCGGGCCCTTACGTATCTTTAAGATCACCTCTGATGCAGCAAGCATGGGGATAATCGCGCTGATGCATTTAATCGCGATTTTAAACATAAGCTTGGCAATCTTCAATCTATTGCCTATACCGGTATTAGACGGCGGGCATATTTTATTCTTAGCTATTGAGAGATTAAGAGGCAAGGCTTTAGGTATCAAG
>JBDRLC010000047.1:0-47030 GCA_043813305.1 Candidatus Omnitrophota bacterium
CCGCCCACCAGTTCAAAAATATTGCAATAATTAGATTATTGTGTACAATAAGACTTTCTTCTAGGGGCCGTCGTCTAGCCTGGAAAGACCCATGATTGTCGATCATGTGATCGCGGGTTCAAATCCCGTCGGCCCCGCCAGTCTTCGCTCAGCACTTAACGTGCAGAGCTTCACCTGGCTTACGCCAAAATATGCATTGCGTATATATTCTCACCAGTGACGGCTTTATATTTTGCTGTTAAAATAATTAATTAAATAAATTATCTTTATAAAAAGAAAAAGGAGGCGCTCTATGAGCAAGAAGCAGATTTTTCTTCTTTTGAGTGTGTTTATTCTTACAAGTGCATTATCGGGCTGTACCTATTTAAAGAATAGGGGAAATGACGCTATGGATATGTTTGATGTAGGGATTACCCTTACTTCAAAACCAAACTTTGCTCTCTATTTGGATATAGCACAGGTACTTCCTATAGGATTTAGCCATGTTGATGGCAAATTGATCGGAATCGGCAGGAGCACCTTTGGCGTGCATGATTTTCGTCAGAAAGGATATGGTTATTTAATCGGCGGATCTATGCAAAGAGGCGTAGATAATTACGATCCCAATAATCCCGATGATCCAGCAACATATGATGTTGGTATTTTAGGGTTTACAAATGGAACGCACATGGCCAATTATAATCCTGCGCAATATGAAGAAGGCCGTCCAAAAACACGTCCCACATGTCCCAAAACACTTCATTTAGGATGGATAGGAATTGAGTGGGGATGTAAGGCTTGGGATATGCTTGATTTTATATTAGGGTGGACCACACTCGATATTGGCGAGGATGATCTGGCGGGAGTTGATCAGTACACAAGCTATGAGTCTGCGGTTGATGAATCCTCAATGAAGTAGAATTGAGTAATAAATTTTTGAATTAATATGTATAAGAAAGCCGTACTTAAAGATCGGCCCTCATTGCTGAATGCTCATCGGATACCAATTAATCAGATCCGCAGTCAAATCACCGGATTAGAAAAACAGGTTCCTCTGATTAATCGAGGCTCACGCCCCTATATTAACTTCGATAACGCCGCCACTACGCCATCTTTCAAATCAGTGATTGAGAAAGTTGCCAAGTTTAGCGAATGGTATGCCAGTGTGCATCGGGGAACAGGTTTTAAATCTCAGCTATCCACCCACATATACGAAAATTGCCGGGAAAAAGTTATGCAGTTTGTGGGCGCAGATACCAAAGACCACGTAGCGATCTTTACCAGTAATACTACCTGCGCAATAAATAATGTCTGTCAGCATATCGAATTAAAGGATAACGAAGTAATCCTGGTTACGATAGTAGAACACCATTCTAACATGTTGCCATGGAGGGTGAACTGTCCTGTCGAATATGTTGATATGTTTGATAGCGAAGGTAATTTTAGCAGCAAGAAGCTAGAAGAGAAATTACGCACAAGCCAAAAGAAGGTCCGCCTGGTAGCGATAACCGGAGCTTCCAACGTAACGGGGTGCATACCTCCGATTAAAGAAGTATCTCGCGTAGTGCATAACTATGGGGCAGAGCTTCTGGTAGATGCTGCGCAGCTGATTGCCTGTAGGCCCGTAGAGATGCTTTCATTAGATAGCCCAGAGAGAATAGATTATCTTGTATTTAGCGCGCATAAAATGTATGCGCCATTCGGCGTAGGGGTGATTGTCGGCCCGCGCAAGACTTTTATCTCTGGCCGGCCCTATATGGTCGGAGGGGGAACGGTAGATTTAGTTACTTTGGACGATATAGAATGGACGGATGCTCCTGAACGGGATGAACCGGGAACGCCGAATCTTATCGGAGTAGTGGCTTTGATTGAAGCAATAGATGCATTGCGTAAGATCGGCTGGGATTTTATTGTTGAACATAACCGGTTTTTAACTAAGAAATTGTTAGAAGAATTACGAAAATTACCCAAGATTACCATCTATGGTAAGTGTGATCCGGATTGTTCCGTTGATCGAGCGGGAGTGGTTACCTTCAATGCGCAGGGTATTTCACATGCTTTGCTGGCAGCGATCTTAGGATATGAATGGGGGATCGGCGTGCGTAATGGCTGTTTTTGCGCGCAGCCTTATGTGATAAAACTCCTGGGATTAGATCAGGCAGCAGTGAGGAATTATGCAGAGCAGATTAGAGAGGGGGACTGGAGTACGGTTCCCGGGATGGTGAGAGCGAGCTTTGGGATCTATAACACCGAGGAAGAGATAGATTATTTTATCGAAGCGCTCACTTCGATATTAAATAACGGTACTCAAGTTTCATATACGGTGAATCCTCAGACAGGGGAGTATTCGCCGGAGGGGAAAACACCGGATTTTAATCAGTATTTCTCTGTTTAAATACGCTAAGGCTTATGGCTAATTTAGGTATATGTAACAAGTGTGGGAAATCAGTTCCGATTAAACATTATCAGAAAGAGGGCAAAGAGTATCTGGAAAAACTCTGTCCTGATTGTGGTGCTGCGCCTTCATTAATTTCAAATGACACCCGGCAGTATAACCGCAAAAGAGAATTTATGGCTGACCGGCATTATCCGGGATGTCATATGGATTGCCTTAGCTGCACTCATAGAGACCCCAACATTATTTTTATCGAGACCACAAATCGCTGCAATATGAACTGCCCGATCTGTATTACTAATGTTCCCTCAATGGGTTTTCAGTTTGAGCCGCGGATGGAATTTTTTGACCGGATATTCAGTCATTACGCAAAATTCGAGCGGCCGCCTTCGGTGCAGCTGTTTGGCGGAGAACCCACGATGAGAGAGGATCTCCTCGATATTATAAAACTCGCTAAATCCTATGGGCTCTCGGTTCGTCTGGTGACTAACGGTTTAAAGCTTGCTGATAAGAAGTATGCAGAGAAGATCATGGCTAGTGGTGCTGCGATATTGATCGCTTTTGATGGCCTGAAAAGAGAGATGTATCAGAAGTTAAGAAATTTTCCTGAGTCATTGGACATAAAATTAAAGGCACTAGATAATCTCGCTCATCATAGGCGCAGGAAAGTCGTACTGATGACCGTTGTAGACAAAAATATAAATGGCGATGATATGCCAAAGTTTTTGGCTTACTGTTTAAAAAATCGGCATATCCGCGGAATATTCCTCATGCCTCTGACTCAGGTATGGTCGGACCAGAGGCTGCAATATAAACCCGAGAGGACCACGCAAGAAGACGTTGAAAATATCGTTAAGAATGCAGTCGGAGGTAAGGCGGAGTTTGTTCCTTTGGGTTCCTGGGAATTTCATAACATAGCGAAGGTGCTCAAGCAAACCCTAATGCCTTTTACCGGCGTACATCCGAATTGCGAAAGTTTTACTTACCTTATTCCGCAGGGGAATAAATATGTCTCCATATCAGATTATTTAAAGTTTGGTTTATTTTCGCTAGTAGCCGATCTTAGGGAGATGGATAAAAAGATAGAGCCCTATACTTTAAAAGATCCTATTAGTAAGTGGCATAAATTCAGAGTGCATTTCATTTTAGCAAGGCTTCTTTTCAAACATATAGATCTTGCTGCAGTGATTGGTAAAAGAGGGTTTTCTGCTTTCATCGGATGGATGCGTTTTTTTGGAAAACTTCTCATCGGCAGAAATTTTTTAGACGTTCTTGGCAAAGAGACCACCCTAACAGATATCAGAGGGGCATTGCAGATTTTATTACTTCCCTTTGAGGATGATGATATCCTGGAGAGTGCTCGCTTGGAAAAATGCGCTTCCTGCTTTGCCTATATCGATCTAAAGAGCGATACGGTTAAATCAATACCCTTTTGCATCTGGGAAAAATACAAACAACCGATTATGAAAGATATCGCCAAAGAATATAATAAAGAGAGCTACACGCAAGGATTACCAAATAAGAAAATTGCTTGCTCATGATTAAAGGGGAGAGAAAATGACTTTGAATATGGGGATGTGTGATAAGTGTCGGAAGGTTGTTTCGGTCACTCATCACCAAAAGAATAATAAGGAATACTTGCACAAACATTGTCCTGATTGCGGCGAGGTCGAGACACTCATATCTAATGATGCTTCCCTTTACCGGCGCAAAAGAGAGTTTCTCTCAGAGCATAAATATCAGGGATGCCATATGTCCTGTCTTGACTGCGTGCATAAGGTACCAAACATCGTTTTTGTCGAAACCACCAACCGCTGTAATATGAACTGCCCGATCTGTATCACCAACGTTCCTTCGATGGGTTTTCAGTTTGAACCGCGCATGGAGTTTTTTGACCGGATATTTAAGTATTGCTCCCAGCTCGAACATCCTCCTTCGATCCAGCTCTTTGGCGGTGAACCTACAGTACGCGAGGATATGTTTGAGATTATCGAGCTGGCAAAGTCATACGGCCTGATTGTGCGGATTGCTACTAATGGCTTAAAAATAGCGGATAAGGCGTACGCTCAAAAGGTAATCGATAGCGGAGCTACTGTACTGATCGCCTTTGATGGCTTTAAAAAAGAGATGTATGCCGAGTTACGCGCGCATCCAGAGGCACTGGGATTAAAGCTTAAAGCATTAGAAAATCTCTCCGGGCATAAAAACGGAAAAGTAGTGTTGATGTCCGTAATTGATAAACAGATTAACGGAGATGAGGTGCCTGAATTTTTAAACTTCTGCGTCGATAAGCCGCATATCCGCGGGATTTATTTTATGCCTCTGACCCATGTCTGGTCAAAAGATAGGCTAAACTACGACCCAAAGCGGACAACGCAGGAAGATATCGAGAATTTTGTAAACAAGGCAGTCGGCGGCGGTGCAGAATTTGTACCGATGGGCTCCTTCGAATTTAATAATATCCAAAAAGTATTAGGGAACGAGGTAGTAACCTTTGCCGGCGTGCATGCAAATTGTGAAAGTCTTACCTATCTTATACCGCAGGGCGATAAATTCATTCCTTTATCCCGCTTCCTAAAACATGGTTTTGCCGCTTCCGTAAGAGACCTCAGAGAGCTGGATAAGAGAGTAGCGCGGTTTATTGGTAAGAAACCGGCGGGACTTTGGTTGAAGATCCGGGTGCGTATAGAGCTAGCCAAGGTTTATCTTAAGCACTGGAATTTCTCTGCAATGGTCGGCGCAAAAGGTTTCAGTGCATTTATACGTTGGATGCGTATTTTAGTAAAGTTGCTGATGCAGAGGCCGTTTCTGGAGGTTATACGCGAGGAGACGGTTTTTAAACATCCTAATGTGATATTAGAGATTATTATCCTTCCCTTTGAGGATGATTATACGCTTGAAAGCGAACGCCTACGTTTATGTGCGTCTTGTTTTTGCTATGTGGATGTAGGAACCGATACGGTAAAATCTATTCCCTTCTGCATCTGGGAGAAGTATAAAACGGTAGTTATGAAAGATATTGCAGAGAAGTATAATAAAGAAGGGTATAACCAGGGGTTATCCCGCGCAAAACAAAATGAGCAAGAAGGGAAGAAAGATCGGGAGAGCGTGATTCTTTCATGAGATGAGATTGTATCTTAATCCGAAAAGATTAGTTGTTATCTTGCTGCTTTACCTATTGTTCTACGGTTATAATCTTAGTTATGCCGAAGGGGATGCCCTTATGTATTCCCGGGCAGCAAAGGCAGCAAAAGCAGGAAACGTTAGCGCGGCCTTTATGTATTTTCACTCGCTCATGAATAGCAACCCCGACTCAAGGTATAGAGACGAGGCATTATTTGCAATTGGTGAGTATTATTTCCTGATATCCAATTCTTATGACGCTTTTATCAGCTTCGCTGATTTCGTCAATGAATTTCCCGATTCCCAAGGAAAGGTCTTTGCCTTGGTTTATCTATTAAAAATTGCAGAGAAAGCGGATAAAACATCTATAGCCCAAGGCCTGGAAAAGGATATAGTGACTTTTAAACGGCTGATCCTTCTCTTTAAAGAATACAAAGAATACAAATATCTTTCACCCCTGCATAGAGAGCATAAGTTGGTATATTTTATCGATAAAGTAGAAGCTTACGTAGACGGTGAGCTCCTTGCTCAGATACCTTATTAAATTAAAATTCCTCTTCTTAATTTTCATTTTAGCAGTTTTTCTTGCTACCGTCGCCTGCAATATCTTTCTCTTTGTATCCAAGCCTTCAATAACAAAATCGCTGAACAAGTATTTTAGCCAAAGTATCTCTATAGAGAATGCGATATTTGTACCCCCTAATTATATTTTCTTAAAGAATATCTCCATATCCGAAACAGTTAGCTCTGAAGATACACAGTTATCTTTTATCCCGACTATTTTCATAAAATTTTCTTTAGCAAAGCTGGTATTAAAAAAAACTTTAACCCTCTGTGCCGTAAGTTTATATAATCCCAGAATGGAGTACGTTGATTTTTGCAGCTTTATCAAGGAAAACTATAAACAGATAATAGATTTTATTCGCAGCTTACCGCAAGAGGATTTCAAATTCCATATTAATCAGGCGCGGTTAGATTTAGCCGGTAAAGATACAAAAGCCGCAAGTATTTTAGCTGATTTTTACCTGAATATTAAAGACCGCTTTATGCTTGCTTCGGGGTCGATGAAAAAAGGAGCATCCCTTCATTACAAATTCAGCGGTAGCTTATTAGAAGACAGTTTCTTTTTGCACAATTTAGAGCTGACCAAAGATAATCTCTATTCACAATTATCGGGAGAGATTCAGAAGGATTCTTTAAAAATAAACGGGCTCGCTTTTATAGATACATTATCCCGGAAGCGCTCTGAAGAAAAAAACGAAGCCAATATCATTGAGAAAATTAAATCTTTCTTAAGAAACACTCCGAAATACCCGGATGCTACTTTTCTTTCGCATGCGGACGCGAAGATTTTCGATATAGACTGTCTAATTAATTTTTCGTTTCCGCAAATCCAAATAGAAAAATTAAATTTTACGCTGAATAAAGTGCCCTTTGGTTTAAAGGGTGATTTCATTTTTTCGCAGCCGCTCTCCCTGGATTTGACATTGTCATCGTACCCGGGGAAAATAGACGAACTTTCGGGAGAAGACATTAAGAAGCTAGACTTAAGTATAAAAGGAAGTTTAGAGGAGCAGGTGTTCAATGGCGATAGTTCCTTTAGCCTCAATTTTGTGAAGAAGAAGAATATCAGGACCCCCCTGGAGAAGGTAAAGCTTAGTCTGAAGAATTTGGCTTTGGATTTTACCCGATATCCTCAGCCAACGATGAATGCAGGAGAGATAGATTTATTATGTCTGACCGAAAGTAACAGTTACAAATTATTTTTGCAAAACCTGCGAGTAAACATGGATTTAAGAGATGAATTTCTTAAATCATTCGAATTGAACTCTTCGTTCTACGGTGGTAATTTAAACGGCGAAGGTAAAATTAATATTAAAAGATTCCCTCCTCGGATTACTTCCAGCCTGACAATAGAGAATGCCAGCGCCCATAAACTAGATGAGCTATTGAAATATTTTGCCAAAGTTGACGGCAAGATGTCTAGTTCGATGACCTTTAGTAATTATCCCAGATTAGGTTTAAATGGCTTTGTAAATATCCGCGGCGGATACTTGAATAAGTTGGACTTTTTTGAATGGCTCTCAGGCTTCTTTGATCTGCCGTCTTTAAGCGTTGTGGATTTCAGAAATTCCTCCTTTAACTTTTCCATAGATTCCAAGGGCGTTAGTATGCATGACTTAGAATTAGATGCTGAAGATGTAAATTTGAACGGTTATTTTAGTATCGCTGAAAATGGACTAGTTGCCAGTAAACTTTCCCTGGCACTCACAAAGGACTTGATGGAGGAGTCTTCCAAACTTACTCCCCTGCTAAATATATTAAGAAGAGAAGATTTTGAATCTCTGACCTTTGATTTTCAGCTCTCTGGTAATTTTGAATCAATGAACTTTCAGTGGTTGAGGTCAGAGCTCAAAAGCAAATTACAGCATCTGATCCCTGACTTTGTTGAGAGGAAACTCCAAAGAAACATCGAAAGCGCCATCGAATCCATCTCCCAATAGAACTGGTTCTATTTTAATGCGCATATGGTAAAAAGCCTATTAACCTGCTTAATAAGCATATTATCCATTAATACTTACAGCTTTGCCGGATCTATATTAGAGACAAAAGACTTTGTCTTATCTATGGATACGTATTTAAGGAAGGATTTAGTCAGCTTTAAAAATGTGGTGGATTTAGATAGCGCAAATAGTGACGATACCACTACTTATTTCGGTATAGATTACAGCTTCGCGTTTGAGCTGGAATTTAATGATCAGGGGCCTGAATTCTATATAAAAATGGAAAGAAACGGGCCTTATGATTATGACGCGCCTCTATTTGTTCATAATACATTAATGACTTCCGGAGGCGTAATTGAAGGATATCGTAATGACGAGCTTCTGCCTAATTTAGAAGAATGCTGGTTAGACCTACCTTTATCTAATGGGAACCGTTTTAAAATCGGCCTTTACACCTATGAGGTTGGGAATGGTTTTAGTTTAAACGGAGGATTTGAAGAAATAGGCTTCACTCTTTATAAAAAAAGCGATGATTTATCTTGGCACCTGCGTTACACCCGGCCCGATATACATAATAAAAATCATTTAGGCCCAAGGATCAGACAGGACGAAGAGCAGGGTATTGATTATGAACCCGGCGCAGTTAATTTTTTATCTTTTGACATTAAGCTTGAGTCAGAAAAAAATTCCCTTCAGCCTTACATTGGGGTTTTAGCGGATTACACCTCTTCGGGGAAAAGAGACAATCAATTTAGTGCGCCTGTTGAAAGAGACATTTTAGGCACGGTTGGTTTTGCCTGGCAATGGGAAGGAGATAGTTTAATTTTCGACTTTGAGGCTGCGCGCAATTTTGGTAAAGCTAAAAGTTCAAGCTCAGAGTATGAAGATATTTATCATTTCGGGTATTTAGTGTATTCAGGCTTAGAATATAACTTAAAGAGGTTTACCCCGTCGATAAAATGTTTGATTGCTTCCGGAAACAAAGTGCCGCTTGATGCAGCTCTTAACCAAGACGAAACCCTCAACAGTTCAAGAAATAGAAGCTTTAATTATTTTTCTCCTTTAAATAATAATCTCGGAGATTCGGTTTGTAGCAGTAATGTAGATATGCTTCCGATCGTAGCTATGGGAGGCGGATATGGATTGAATTACGGAGTACCCCGCCCCGGCACCTGTGCAGCAGGCGATTTTGAAAATTTAATTATGCCCTCAATTGGGATTGAGTTCCAATTAACAAAAAAGTTGTCATTTGGCGCTTTCGGTTATTATTTAAGCTCTTTTGAAAAAGCTGTAGGCACTCTAAATGGGGAAGCAAAGCGTTTGTCAAGAGATTTGGGTGAAGAGATAGATATATTTATTGATTATCAGCTTAGTCAGAATGTTTTAATAAGCTTCCTAGGAGGATACTTTATCCCGGGTAGATATTATAAAGAAGCCAGAGATGATGTCGATGGCAGCTTATTCAGTCCATATCTGCGCGGCGACCAGAAAGCCGACAATGCCTACCAAATCGAGCTAGCCGTAGAATTTCAGTTTTAAACTCAAAATTAATAAATCGATACAATCGGGCAGGTTTAGCTTCAGCAGTAGAGCTGCTATGGGATAGTTTAACAGGAATAAAAGCCGTTGAAATATAATAACTTAGGAGATTATATGATAAGGCGCTTAAAATTCAAATGAAAAATTGCAGTGTAAATGCATTCCCGACGGTAAAATCGCTGATTTTTATGAAAAAAGAAGAAAAAGTGCTTGACAAAACTTATAATTTATCTTATTATTTTATATTAAGTTATAGTAAGTAGAATAAGTGAGGACATAAGTTATGGATTCACAATTAATAATATAAACGACATAACTTATCTGTCCGAACTTACCCCCACACCAATTGTAAAAAACGACTATCGTTGAATGAACAATTGGTGTGGGGGTTGAATTCGCGCATATAACTTACGTTCCGTAAATTATGCGCTCATTAAAGGAGGCGGGATGAATAAAGGGCTAATTTCAACGCAGGAGATTGTCAGGCGCTATAAGCTTTCTTACCAAACGGTGAATTATTATACTAATCTTGGTTTGCTTACGGTAAGAAAGCGAAACGGAAACGCGCGCTTCTATAAAGCGGGTGAGGTGCGTGCTTGTCTAAGCAATATCGCCAAGCTGAAGAACCGCGGCTATTCGTTAAAACTGATCAGAGAATTAACCAGGAAGCCGGTATGAGCTATTATTCAGTATTAGGATTAAGTAAGGAGCCTTTTTCTTCGAGTCCGGACCCGGAGTTCTTTTACGACTCTTATGAGCATCGCGCGGCTTTGATGAGGTTGCTTGTGGAAATCCGGTTAAGGCGCGGATTAAGCTTAATCTTAGGGGATGTCGGTACAGGGAAAACTACCCTTTCAAGGAAACTTTTTCAGATGTTAAAGGAGCGGCCGGATATCTTATTTTATATGATCATGGACCCCACTGCGGCCAGGGAGGAATTATTTTTGGAATCATTAATCAGGACATTTAATATTCCCGAAGTGGTAAAAGAGGGTTCGGGTATCCTGGATTATAAAGAGGCGATTAAGAAATTCCTCTTTCAGAAGGGCGTTGAGGAGAACAAAACCATTGTTTTGGTGGTTGACGAAGCCCAAAAGCTTAATCCCGCATCTTTAGAAGTATTGCGCGTCTTGTTGAATTACGAAACCAACGAATATAAATTACTGCAGTTAGTTTTATTTTCTCAGATGGAATTATTACCGATTATTAAGGAGATAAAGAATTTTTACGACCGGATCATCCTGAAGTATGTTTTGAATCCCTTTGATGAAAAGGAGACCAGGGATATGATTGATTTTCGGCTTAAGCACGCAGGGTTTACATCTGATTTAAAACTTTTTACAGATGAGGCGATCAGCGAGATCTACCATTATAGCCAGGGTTATCCGCGCAGAATCAACTGGGTTTGCCACAATGCCCTGCGGACCCTGCTGGCAGAGGATAAGACGGTAGTAGATCTGTCTTTAATCCGGGAGTTAATCACAAGGAGCGTAATATAGGCATAAGAGATGAATATTAAAAATCAAGCTACTTCAGATGAAAAACTTTTAAAAATAATCGAGGGGACTTCTGGTAGGAAGCCGATTACGAAGTTCGGGATCAAAACAAAAGTTAAAGGGATAAAACTGCCCTCGTTTAATTTAAAGTTTAGCCCGCAGCAGCTTACTTTATTAAATATAAACAAAGGGTTGTTTATTGTCAGCGGATTGCTGAGTGCACTTTTTATTTATATGACTATTAACGGGGCAAGGATGATCAACGCGGAGGTTGTAATCCCTCCTTTAGGTGCCAGTGACGGTGTTGCTAAATTCATCATGAGGGATTCAGAGAGATTCTTAGGCCTGGAGGAGTATCTTGACCAGATCAACAGGCGCAATATGTTCCAGAAATTCGACATCATTACCAAGGAAGGGGGCGTTGAGCAGGAAATCGTTGATGAAATTAATAATTATACCTTGGTGGGGATTTTCTGGTCTAAGGATCCTGAGGTGATGATTGAAAGCGCAAGCGAAGGAAGAACCTATCTGTTAAAGATAGGGGATATTTTTGGCGAGCAGCGGTTTAAGATAAAAGAGATTACGCGTACTTCTATTGTAGTAGAATTTGAGTCAAATGGCCAGATTACGCAACATGAAATCAGGTAATTTATAAAATTGAAGACACGGAATTTTAGAATAATAATTTTTTTCACGCTAAGCCTGGTGCTGGTTTTTACCCCATTACGCACATTCTCACAGGAAGCGGCCGATGATCCTGTTGCTGTGACAGATATACAGTTGGATGAATTTATTGATGCCGGACAAACAGAGACTCAGGAGGAGGTTGTAACTGTTGATTCGACAGAAGAAGCAAGCGTAGTGGAGCAAGAGGCCAAAGGGGAGGGTTTTACAGACGGTAAGATTACTCTGGACCTGCACGGAGTAGATATTCAAGAACTACTAAAGTGGCTTTCCCAGAAGAGCGGCATCACAATTACAACTACCAGCCAGGTTGCAGGAAGAGTGACTGCTTTTTTCAATAACCTCACCCTCGAGGAAGTGCTCGATGTTATCTCTACAAGCCAGAATTTAGCTTATGAAAAAAAGGGGAATGTAGTGAGGATGATGGCAAAATCCGAATATGAAGAGACATACGGCCAGAAGTTCGGAGAGCGTAAAGAAGTCAGGACAATCAAGCTCAGTTATGCTAAGCCATCAAGCGTATTAAACCTGATTGCTCCCTTTCAGTCCACTATAGGGCAGATTATCGTTGATGATCCCTCAGGGACTATGTTAGTAAGCGACACACCGGAAAACATCGCCCTTATTGAGAAAACCATAGATGATTTAGACCAGCCGCTTCAGACAATGTTTTTCGATATCAATTATGCGAATACAGAAGATATCAAGACACATGTGAGTACGCTGACCACCCCTGAGCTAGGTAAGGTAATTACCGATGAAAGAAGCCATAAGTTGATAGTGTCGGATTTGCCAAAAAGGTTACTCAAAATCGGAGAAATTGTCAAAGAGCTTGATGAGGCGAGCAGGCAGGTGTTGATTACCGGAGAGATCATCGAGATCAGCCTGAAGGATAAATTCAGCAGTGGCGTTGAGTGGGAGAAGATATTCGGCGAGAGGGCGGTCGATCTATTAGATGTAACCGGCGTATACAAAGGTACTCTTGACGAAAGCGATGTTTATCAAGAGATTTCAATGGGTGTATTAGGGATGGATAAATATAAAGTAGTTATGAAGATGCTCCAGGAGTATGGAGATACAAAGGTTCTTTCACGGCCGAGGTTAGTGGTGGTAAACAATGAGGAAGCGCAGATTATGGTTGGCAGACGTGAGGCGTATGTCACCGAGTCGATAAGCCAGGCTGATACGGTGGTTACTTCCGAGTCAGTTGAATTTATTGACGTGGGGGTAAAACTAAATGTCCTGCCTTCAATCGGCAAAGACGGATTTATTACTATGAAGATCAAGCCTGAGATAAGCGATGTGCTGGATACGGTTGCAGGGACTAGTATACCTATAGTCGGAACCTCTGAGACAGAGACGGTGGTGAAGATTAAAGATGGGACAACGCTGATGATGGGAGGATTGTTAAAGGAGACGCACAGTGAAATAATCCAGGGCGTTCCATTTCTTTCTAAGATCCCGATTATCGGGTTAATCTTTGGCAGCAGGGCGAGAGAAAACCCGACTAGATCAGAAATAGTTATTTTTCTCACGCCTCAATTAATAACCGGTGACGGCCGACTAGTACGTGAGGTAGAAAATGAAAAAGGGTAGCAGATTCAGAATTTTTATTGCCTGGATGGTTTGTCTATTTTTGTGTTTTTGTTTTTATATGAAAGCCAGGGCCGAGGAGAATATCAAGGCAGTAGCAGAAGAAGGAGAAGAAGAGACGATCTCCTTAGAATTAAAGAATGTGGAGATTATCGAGCTGCTGAGGATTCTTTCTATGAAGACCGGGAAGACGATCGTTCCGAGCGGTCAGATATCCGGAAGGATTACCGTATTTTTGAATAGCATCAATTTTAAGGACATCCTGGATATAATCACGCTTACCCACGGACTGGCGGTAGAAAAGAAAAAAGATATTTATTACATCATGACTGCCGCGGAATACAAAGCGCTTTTTGGAAAAAACTATTTTGATCCGCGCCAGGTGCAGACAATCAGGCTCACCTATGCTACGCCGGCTAATGTATTTAATGCCTTATCTCAGATCAAGTCAGAGATCGGAAGCGTTATCGTAGATGAGTCTACGGGCACGGTTATCTTAATCGATATCCCGGAGAAACTGAAGGTACTGGAGGAGGCGATCAAGGAATTAGACCAGCCTTTACAGACAGTAGTCTTTGACCTTAATTATGCCAAGGCAGAGGATGCGCAGACTCAGTTGGCTGCCGCAGTTACTGAAGGTACGGGAGAGGTGATTGTTGATGAACGTAGCAGCAAGGCGATTATTACTGATCTGCCTGCCAAGATGCAGAAAATAAGAGGCATAGTCAGAGAATTAGATGAAGAGACGCGCCAGGTGTATATCGAAGCGGATATTGTTGAGGTGTCATTAACCGATAATTTTAGCCGGGGGATTAATTGGGAGAAGCTCTTTTCAGATAGTGTGACCCATAGCCTAGACCTCGTAGGCAACTTTACCCTCGGGCTCCCTACTTATCAGAGGGTTCAGATGGGTACAATGGAGAGGGATCATTTTAACGCGGTAATAGATTTTCTCGAGAACTATGGCGATACGAAGATAATCTCACAACCGCGTCTTGCCGTAGTCAATAATCAAGAGGCATATGTTCTGGTAGGTGTCCGGGATGCATATATCACCGGTACCTCCAGCCAGGCAGAGGCAACTACAATTGTTTCTGAAAGTGTTGAGTTTCTTGATGTAGGGATTAAGCTGACCGTAACTCCCAGCATAAGCAAAGACGGATTCATTACGATGAAGGTAAAACCGGAGATAAGTTCTGCAGGAGATCCTCTAGAGACAACAGCGGGAAGCCGTATACCCATTGTGACTACCTCTGAGGCAGAGACAACTGTTAAAATCAAGGATGGAACCATGTTGATGATTGCCGGCCTTGCCAAGGAGACAAAAAGCGAGGATATAGACGGCGTACCGTTTCTATCTAAGATTCCGATAATCGGCAGTATGTTTAGCAGCAGGGCAAAAGTAGCTGAGAAGAGCGAGATAATCGTCTTTATTACTCCCCGTTTGATGAGGGGAGATGTTATGCTTGCGGGAACAGAGCCGGAGAAGCGCATCCCGGAAGATATAATGCCGGATGACATGAAAGATAGGTTGGTTAAGGAGAAGAAAATGAGCAGGGCTCTCAACGAGTTATCGATATTCCCCCCGGAGCCGACAAAGGTAGAGATTGAGCCTGAGCTAAAAGCAGAGCAGGCAAAGATTAAAGAAGGTGCAGGGGAGAAAAAGCCTTACTGGTTACAGGTCTTGCCGATAGATGAGCCGAAGGCGGAGAGCAAAAAGCCTTACTGGTTACAGGCAGCAAAAGCTCCTGAACAAATTACCAGGCCGGGTGAGGAGACCAGGGTGATAGAGGAAGTAAAGGCGCCCGGGAAAATTACCAAACCGGGTGAAGAGATGCAGGATATAGCAACATCCAAACCCACTGAAAAAGTTACCGCTCTGGCTCAGGGGATTAAGGAGGCAGAAGGAATACAAAAACCCGAGGAGATTACTAAGTTAGCAAAACTTCCCAAGATACAGGAAGTTAGAGCGCCGGAGGGATTTAAAGGTAAAGATGAAATTGCAGGATTAGAAGAGATTAAAGAAGTAGAGAAAGTAGAGGCGCCCGGTAAATTGAGTAAGCCGGAGACTAAAACAATCGAAAAGGTTAAGAGGCCCGGAGCGCCTGAAAAAATAGAGGGCACGGCAAGGCCGGCGCTCACAGAGGTTCCGAAGAAAGAACTTAAGAAAACAAAGGATCAGGAGCGCATCACAGATTACTACCGCAAGGCGATTGAATACCAGAATTTAAATATGTGGGATGAAGCAATAGATTATTATGAAAAGGTGGTTCTTCTGGATTCCGCTTTTGTGCCCGCATACAATCAATTAGGCGTGCTTTATGAATCAAAAGGCTTAACCGGCAAGGCGGAGAGGATGTATTTTAAGGCAGTACAACTTAATCCGGATTATGCTCCGGCGTATTCCAACCTGGCTTTATTGAATGAAGCAAAGAACAACGTAGAAAACGCAATCAGGTTTTGGCGTAAGCGTGCGCTATTGGGAGGCTCTGATGATCCCTGGACGCTGGAGGCCTTGAGGCACATAGAGGAACTGCAGGATAGATGAAGCAGAATAACCTAAAAGTAAAATTTAGAAATACCAGGCTGCAGATAGCTTTCGGACTTTTGATTCTTCTGACCGTCGGCATCGGCGCAGTCGCAATAATGCAGATTCAGGGGTTAAGCCAGCGGGTTGAAGTTTTGGGGAGGCGTAACCTTTCGCTGGAAAAAGCAGTTCTGGAGATGAGGAGAAATAATACGATTTACGCAATGGGCATCCGTAATTATGTCTTCTGGAAAGTATCGCGCTATCTGGATGCCGCACCGATGGCGATTAATCTGGAAGAGATCCTTAAAGCAGCAGAATACTTTAGAGAGCAGCTAGAGATTTACCGAAGCCTAGCCTATTCCGGAGAACAGAAGCAGTGGGTTGAGCAGATAGCGGGCTCTTTTGGCAAACTAAGTGCCGTTGGCAACCAGATCGTGGAACTGGCAAACTCAAATCAATTAAACAAGGTCGAGGAGAAGATCAACAGCCTGCTGATGAATTTTGAAACTCAATTATTCTATATAGATGATTTTCTGGATAACACTATGGGCAATGACAATATTAATGACATAGAAAGGCAGTTGAGCCAAGCTGAGTTGGATAAGCAAAAGGCGATCTCATTTTTGTTGGCAATTCTTACCAGCGTAGTAGCAATAGGGGTTCTAGTTGCGACTTTTGTTTACCGCAGGCTCAGGCAGGAGCGTATCTTGCGTGAGGGCCTTTATTACCGGATGATTAACATGGAAGAAAGTGAGCGTAAAGCCCTTTCAAATGCAGTGCATGATCAGATGGGCCAGGATTTAAGCGCCTTGAAGATTTACCTTGGCATCATTGAGCAAAATATAACCGGCGCTTCAAGCGAAGTAAAGGATAAATTAGCAGGGGCTAAACAGATAATCACCGAGTTAATTGACAAAAGCCATAATATCGCCTTTTTGTTAAGGCCGCCTGACTTAGATGAAATAGGTTTAATTGAAAGCCTGGAATCATTGATCTTGGATTATAAGCGTATTTCAAAGGTTAATTTTGTTTATGAAAAACCAGAGCAATCCTTAAAGCTTCCTCCGGAACAGAGTTTAATTATATACCGTATCATTCAGGAGCTGCTGACCAATATGGTAAAACATTCGGAGGCAAAAAACGTGCGTATAAAATTAGAACCGTTTAACCATAACGTAAGCTTATTCTATGAAGATGACGGCAAAGGGTTTGATTATGCGTCAGTTTCGCATAAGCCGCAAAGAAGAAGAGAAGATAAGCTGAGGCTGGGGGTGGCAAGCTTAAGAGAACGCGTTGCCCTGTTGTTCGGCAAGATGCAAATAGATACATCTCCGGGCAAAGGAACCCGCGTCAGCGTACAGCTGCCCGTATAGTTACTCGATACTAGATACTTGATGCTAGATACTAGTAAAAGATGGTATATCAGAGTTATAGAGATCTGGATATTTATCAAAAAGCGCACAAACTGGCAGTAGAAATTCATAAGATGACAATTAATAGTTTACCTCAAGTTGAAATGTATGAAGAAGGCAGCCAATTACGCAGATCGGCAAAATCTATATGCAGCAACATTGTTGAGGGATTTGGGAGGAGAAGGTATAAAAATGAGTTTATCCAGTTTTTAACTTATGCCTTGGCTTCTTGTGATGAAACAAGAGAGCATTTGAATATTCTTTTTGACACCAGGTCATTAATTAGTAAAAAAATATACGATAACTTATCCGGAGAGTATGACTATTTAGGCAAAATGATAAACAAGTTTATCGCTTCTGTAGGAAGAGATCATCTAACAAAGAGAACAAGAATCTAGAATCTAGAATCAAGGATCAAGCATGGCAACTTCTATACTTATAGCAGACGACCACGACATTATCAGAGAGGGGATAAAGAGCATACTTAAACCCCATCCGCAATATAGCGTGTGTGCTGAAGCATGTAACGGAGAGCAGGCTTTAGAATTAGTGCGTGAGCTTAAGCCGGATATTTTACTTTTGGATATTACCATGCCCAAGATCAGTGGCCTGGATATTATTGACCGGGTTAAGCGTGCATCATCGAAGACTAGGATTATTGTGATATCAGTGCATAGGGCAGGTGCCTATGTGCTTAAGGCGATGCGCAGGGGCGTACAGGGTTATCTGAACAAAGATAGCGTTGCCGAGGAATTAATTTTGGCATTATCCAGAGTAAATGCAGGAAGGACTTATCTAGGGGCATCGATTTCCGATTATTTATCAGAGGTAATGCAGGAACCCGAAGAGAATAAGCTGCCTAAGGGAGAAATATTAAGCGAGCGTGAACAGGATGTCCTGCGTTTGGTGGCAGAAGGCAAGACAGCTAAGCAGATAGCCGAAACTCTCTTTTTAAGCCGAAGGACAGTTGAGAACTACAAGAACAACATATTAAAGAAGCTGAATCTTCATAAAACCAGCGATTTAATCAAATATTCAATAGAGAATAAGATTGTTGATTCTGGAGAATAATAAGAAGTATATATAATAGAGTAATTTGTGCAATTAAATAGAGTAGTTTGCAAATTGAATCCTGCGATGGAAAATAGTATATTATTAGTAGAAAGCGAAGAAGAGGCAGAGATGAATAAAATAACAGCAGGATTAATAATCGGAATCGCAAGCTTGGGGTTGACTTTAGATGCGCAGGCTCTGGGCGTTGAGAAGCAGGCGCCTTTAGTTTACCCCGTTAGAGACGATGGTGCGGCTACAAAGAGCGCTGATGTCTCTAACGGGGTTTATGAATATAATCTGAACGGTCCGCAAACATTTGAATCGGAAATTTTCAAGACCACAGGCACTATACAGATAATCGGCCTTTATTATGATTCCATCGGCAGGATAGAAATGGAAGTGAGCGCAAACGGCGGAGGAAGTTATACAAAAATCATTAATGGCGCAGTGATTGGCAAGGGATTTATCCCCGGTAATAAATTACGTTTTAGAGCCCATATCTATGAAGGAGCAACTTTAAAGAAAGTGGTACTGGGATATAAAGATACATCAGGAGTTGATAGAATATATCGTAATCCGGAGTTTTACGGATTTACGGATAAAAAGGCGCTTTATATTTATGGAGGAGAAGAAGATTTATTTAATTATCCGTTAGAGATAAAATTCGATCAAGACCTATTTATTAAGGGCGTAAAATCAGATTACAGTGATGTGCGCTTTGCAGCTAGTGATGGCCAGACCCCGCTTTATTACTATCTAGAAAAAGGTTCTAGGTTCTCGGTTCTAGGTTCTAGGGATTCTGCTAGCACCCAAAACCTAGCGCCTAGCACCTCATCAGCTATTTTCTACGTTAAGGTTCCCCAGATTCCTAAAGAAGGCACTATGATTTATGTCTATTACGGAAACAAAGATGCAGTGAGTAAATCTGACCCGAATAATGCTTTTCCTTTTTATGATGACTTCAGTACTGAGGAGTTAGATAGCGAGAAATGGCAGATTGGTTCAGGGATTAAGAAAGAGTGCGGCAATCAAGCAGGGTATTTACGTCTGCATAATTGCCTGGCTTTATCGCGTGACTATAAGATGGGAGAGGGAATATTAGAATTTAAGGCAATGGCTGAAGAGAATGCCAGTATCCAGGCAATAATTGATTCAGAATATAAATATATGGTTTACTCCTCAAATTATCCCGGAGCAGAGCACACCATCGCGATTAATGATATGGCTAAACTCAATATAGGTAATGCTATAAAGCCTTTTAAAGAATATATATATAAGGTCAGAATAGGCGCAGACGGGCTTTTATTTGAAAGATATGATAAAGATTATAATAAGGAAGCAGAGATCCAGTTTATGAATATGGGCAGCCTTATTGAGGGTTATATAGGATTAAAAGCAGGAAGCGCTCCTCTAAAAGGAGGAAGCGTTTATTTTGATTGGGTGAGAACAAGACCATATATTAAAAATGAACTCATAATTTCAGGGCAAGCCCCTGACAAAAAGGAGACGCAGAGATGAAAAGACTAATTAAGAATACAATCTTATTCGGAGTAATTTTTGCGATCGCAGGCCTGATGTTCTTTATCCAGCGGGCAGAGCTGGGCACAGGGAATATTGAGCTCTGGACAAGTTCGGGGGATTTTAATAACAACGCCTCTACAACAGGGGATACAACTACAAAAAGCAATGTTACAGTCAGTGTGGGAGGGGATGTTACTATAACTTCCGGTAAAGGCTTAAGTAATGGTAATGGCGGAGCTTGGACTTACCGCAGGCCGATTACGATTACAGGTTCAAGCGTCGGAGCACAGACTGCTTATCAGGTTCCTTTCACTCTAGACACCTTAGCATTGTTTAATGCTGGTAAGATGAAGAATGATGGTTCGGATATCCGTATTACTGATGCCAGCGGGAACGAATTGTATCACTGGTTTGACAACGCAACACAAAATGTTGGAGGAATCTGTACCGGTTGCTCTGCCTATAATTCTACGGATTATGCCTCTGCAAGCCAGGGTGCAACTGCAACAGGAAACTATAGGCCAGAACAAGGAGTCGATGATAACGAAACTACCGGTAATTATTGGTATATGGGTTGCGCACAAAATGAAACACTTTATAATTTAGGAACCATAAATTTAGGCGCGATAAGATCACAGCTGGCCAGAATTCAATTTTTACCCTACAACGGCGATAGCAGATGGTATTATAACTATAGACTCGACGTGAGTACGGATAACTCGACCTGGAGCACTATAGTAGATAGGACAGGATCAGGGCTGAATTATCAGGGCTGGCAGACAATTGATTTTGCTCCCCGGGATGTTAGATACATCAGAGTATGGATTTCAGGGAGTACCGTGAATACAGGCGGCCATATTATAGAATTCCGTGCTTATACCTGTGCAACGGCTACCGGGTGTTCAGGCGACCACCAGGAAGGCGCATATGCCAATGGCATTGCGAGGACTGATAGCAAAATTTATTTTAAAGCCAATAATACTCCTGCTAACGGAGCGAATGCAACATTTTATGTCTATTACGGTAACTCCAGCGCAACAACCTCAGGTTATTATAGCGGTGCAAACACCTTTGAATTTTTCGATGATTTTAATGACGGTAATTTAACTGGCTGGGCTAATCCCCAGGGAACTTTCGCTGCCTCTGGAGGAGCAGCAGTAAGCACTTCAACAGCAGGAGCCTGGCATAAGTTGTGTTATAGCGGGGGCACCTATCAAAACGTCGCTCTTGAAGGAAGGTACAGAAGGACAAATAATGGTTATGTGGGCTTAATGTTAAGGAAAAATGATTTAGCCGGAGCAGACGGTAACTCTTGGTTGGTATATGGTCATAGTACATGGGCTTATTGGAATCCATATGAATGGAGTTCGCATGGCTCTATAGGTAATACTAGTGATATGGGAAGAGGTAATCAGACCTGGTATACTTTTGGCTGGAGGGTTTATGGAGGAGCTAATAAGAACTTGCAGTTTCAGATAGATGGGACCACAAACAATTTTACCCATAACCACTCCTTTTTAAATGGTGCTGGTTATGTCTGCGTTACCAAGCATGGTAATAATTGTGAGTTTGATGACTTAAGAGCGCGGAAATGGGTTTATCCTGAGCCAGGTGTTTCTGTAGGCAGTGAGACAACCAGCGGAGGCCCCTGGGGTTTAAACCAGGGTACGATTGGCGCAACCGGCACTGGGTTAAGATTAGATCCGGGAGCTTCTCCTAAATGGTCGCAATTAAGATGGAGTGCAAACATCCCCAATGGTTCCGGGATCATGGTTAAATTAAAACCTGCTAATAACACTAGTACTTGGGCAGGAACTTATGTAAATTTTACGCTTAGCTCAGGGAATAACCTTTCTGATGATTCCCCTGCCTCCTTGAATATTGCTTCTCTGACTCCTTCAGCAGGCCTGGAGATGCAGGTCCGGATGTTCAACACTTCATCCGCCGAGCCCACCCTGTCAGATTTAAAAGTAGTTTATGATACCTTTGGTTTAACAGCCGGGTACCTGAAGCAGTATCTTAGCGATGGAACAACTCCTATTGCACAGGGAGCAGCAGCAGGAACAAGCGTGGTTTTAAAATTAGAAGGCGCCGGTATGGCCGGGCTAAGTGACTCTACCGATCTTAGAGGAGAATTTGAGGTTGCAGATTATGACGGAATATTTACAGGCAGCGGTATCGATGGTTCGATTCTATCCGCAAACACAAGCTCAGTAAACTATACACTTTCTCATTCGGGTAATAGAAAATGGCGGGCAAGATTAAAGGATGCCCAAGGAAGAAAGTCTGCTTGGGTAGATTTTGGTGCTGCTACGGTAGACTTTGTACCGGATGCCGATGGCCCTGCGGTAACTATTGAATCTCCTGCAGACGGCGGAAACTTTGTCGGGAATATTCCGCCTGAATTCGAAGCTACAGCTATAGATGACGCCAATGATGTAGCCTATGTTAAATTTCAGTATAAGTATGCTGAAGATTCTACCTGGATAGATATATCTACAGATACCACTGTTCCTTATTCAGCTGATTGGGGAGCGATTAGCTTTCACAGAGGCTCAAGCTATAATTTAAGAGTTATTACCGCCGACAACATATTAAATACCACTACTACTTCTGCGATAACTGTTAACCGGTTAACTGCATCCTATGAAGTATCTGAAACCCTAAGCTTAGTTGATGGTTGGCAATACGCAGGCGCTAATGTATGGAGCCTTGCGCCTGACTCTGCATCATGGATAGCTGCTAGCCAAGCGGAAAAAGATGCGATATTAACTGATGATGGAGCTTATTGGTCTACTACATTGGCCACTGCAGCTGGTCAGTATGATGCCCAGATGTATAAATATGTAGTAGCAACGGAGAAGCCTAATCAGACATTAGATATAACCTGGAATGGTTACGGCGAGATTGTAGAGGGATGGAATACGTATTTAGCGGCTTGGAATGTTGCTACAGAAACATGGGATATTTTGGTGGATCAAGCTATCGCTAGCGATACCACAATTACGACCGGACTGGAGTTGTCTAAATATCGCAATTCTTCAGACGGCGCTGTATATCTTACGGCAGCTAGCAGCAAGTTTGTAATGGCAGGGCCCACAGGGGTTACTTACAGCTGTCTTAGTGGTTGTTGTCAGGGCTGCGCCAGTAGCTCGACTGTATCGTGGAATAAGTGTCAGTACGATGAACAGTATTTCGAGAAATATGAGGTTTATCTTCAGGGCGTATTAAAGCAAACTATCACAGATGTCAACACTACGACATCAAATGTTTTATACTGGACATGCCCAAGTTCAGGCGGAACTACTTGGTTAATTAAGCAATATTGGAAGGGCTTTTCTGCAAGTAGTTCGACATACAAAGGAAGCTGTCCGCTGGTGTTTACTTTTGACGGAGAGGAGCATAACTTTGTTTCAGATATTCTAGGCCATGGAGTCTTGGGTTATTATATAGCGAAAGTCGGGGGAAAGGATTTATATCTACCCGTTGATAATGATGAGTATCTAAAGATCGACTCTTCACAACTTAAGGAAGTAGACGGAACCTATAGGATAAAGATAAATGAGATGCTTCAGGAGACAACCTATCTTGATAAGGTAGAGCTGATAGTTGTGGATTACCCTGAGTCTTATGAGATTTATCCTAACGAAGCATTGGATAATGACATGAAGAAAGGACTGTCAATATTAACCTCTAAAGATGAGAAGCTGCCCGTATCTGCTGTTGATAATAAAGGCAGGGATGTCTTATCATATCTTGAAAAGATAGACCGTAGATATGCGCCTTTTGAACATATTGATATTACGGGTTTTGCTCAGCCGCATTACCTGATTCTGGATTTAGGGGACATAGACACTAAGAATGCCGTACTTTATATAAACGGCTGGACAGAATATCCCGGCAGTAAAGAAGATTCCAAGAACGATGTATTAGAAGCAGAAAAGAGGGGAATCCGCATGGAGCTTCCTTCTTTAGAGGTAGCAGTAAGGAATGGTAAATGGAGAAAGGTTACTGCTTTTATGGGTATGCCGGCAGGCCTGACCAAGACGATGACTTATGCTTTGCAGGATGATAAGGGCAGATCAATATTCCCCACAGATGACCACCGTATCAGAATAAAGAGCAACCAGAGGGTTTATTACGATAAGATCTGGGTTTCCTCTTATAAAGCCGATAATTACCAAGTAAAAAAATTACAACCTCAGAAAGCAGGGCTTTTTTACTATGGTATCTCTAAATTTGTCTCAGAGGATGGGATGCTCCCGGGAAAATTCCTCTATGCAGAGAGGGTTGAAAAGGATTATGTAAAACAGGAAGGTTATGCTACCCGCTACGGAGATGTCTTGCCTCTGTTAGAGGAAGCAGATGATAAATTCGTAATTATGACTTCCGGTGATGAGATAGATCTGGAGTTTTCAGCCAGAGAATTACCGGAACTGCCTGAAGGCTGGAAAAGGGGATTTCTACTTTATGCCAACGGATATTTTAAAGCAGCAACCCCTGGCAGGGCTTATGCCTATACAATTGAGCCTTTGCCGTTCCAGAAAATGCTGAATATCGGAGGAGGAAAATTATACCCATATGAAATTCCTTTAATCGATTTAATCCGCTTTGGGAATTACGGTAAAAAGATCTTTGGGGTCCACCTCTCTTTCAAAGACAAGCTGCAGATTCTGGCTCAGTATTTCGATATTTATTTTGGCAAGAAGACCGCGGTCCGCTACCCTGATGACCCGGAACATGCAGCTTATCGAAAAGAATATAATACACGTTATATACCTGCTTATTTCCCAGACGGGCATGCGGATAAACCCGCTAAACACCGTTCGCTTTATACGGATTATTTGAAAGTAGACAGAGCTTATCATCCACTTTTGTTAACCAATCCTACAGGAGGCAATTCCTGGGAAGAGGGAAGCAAGCATCATTCAATCAGCTGGACATTTGATCCCTCTCTCTTGACTGGCTCAAACACTATCAAGGTACAGTACCACACAGATTGGACGACCGGCATCACTAGCGGATGGCAGTTTGTTTCAGATGAGAACAATAATATAATGTCTACAGCTACCTTAAGTGATCTGCAGACAAAATGGAAGATTCCTGTGAACATAACAAATGGCAGCGATACGCTGGAGAACTGTAAAGTAAGGCTTACTTATAACACTGACAACACATACTATAGTGAGTCAGGCAGTGTAGTGAAAATTAAGCCTTTTAGGATAATCAGCATCAACTCTCCTGCGGCCGGAGATTCCTGGAGGATTACTTCCAGCCGGACAATCACCTGGTCTGCGGTGGGTATCCAGGAAAACGCGCCGATGAAACTCGCGTATTCTATCAACGGCGGAGTTGCGGGAACCTGGAGAAATATGGATGGGGCATTCTTAACTCCTGCAGAAGGAGGGCCTACGGGAGGGACAGCCTCTTATACAATTACAACTAACGGCACAAACGGCGGTAGTTATACCTGGGCATCAATACCCAAGGACTTTTTATCTAGCTCGTGCAGAATTAGAGTAATCCATGATATAGGAGTTTCCCGCTGGCAGAAAGATTCTGAGGCATTTGCTATTACTCAACCAATAATCCGGGTAAATACGCCCTCAGGTGGAGATCGTCTAATCCGAGGGGATAGTTACAATATCTCTTGGACTGCAGAAGGACTAACTAGCGAAACATGGACTATAAACCTTACTTATCTGGATACTCAGTTCAATGAGTATACCGAGGGTCTTTACGCCGGTACGATTACTGATGCCTCTCCTGATAATAATATTTATACTTATTCCTGGACCTGGGCAATAGATTTTAACCATCCGATTTCAGATTACGTTAAAATAAAAGTTACTGATGCCGCTAATGCTACCATTTTCGATGATACCTACAATCATGCGAATACCTGGCTGCGCCTGATGCTAGACCCGATGGAAACTTCAAGTCTTTTCCTTGGTACTCAGCCAACCAGCGCGAATAGTTGGTATATCAACTCCACCAAAGAGCTAAAATGGAATTTTGCCCAGCCTTTAATGGGAACAGGCGGAACCGCGCAAATTTCTTATAATTATGGCGGTTCCGGCTATACCCCATGGTCTATAATCGGTACTGCTATTACCTGGACAGAAGGTTCTGCTGAAGCAAATGGCACTATTACGGTTGCCAATAATACCTGGAGTTGGGGCATTGATCCGGATATGCCGGTACCAAGTATTGCCAAGGTAAGACTATTTGATAATGGCAGGGCAGATACGATTTGGACTTCCGGTGAATTTAACTTACTTACTCCTGCTATGACGATTACCGCACCTGTTGGATCCAGCGAGTGGATTGCAGGAGCAGAATACAGTATAACCTGGACTTCTACTGACGGTGTTGGCGGACACATAAACACTGATGCCGGGGTTAAGAATAAATTTACAATTAAGTGCGACACCGAAGATGATCTCCCCTGGACAATCACCACTTCTGCAACTCACAATCAAGTCGAATTAGGAGGCAGTTTCTTATGGACAATAGATGATAAAGTAGTAGATGCAAGCGAAGACAGCATAGAACAAGATACGGCAGTCCTTACGGTGTATGATAATAGCCGTCCGGATACCACTGTGGCAGCCTGGACATTCACTATAAAAGAGCCGAGCATTAGTGTCACTGCGCCAACTCTAAACGAAGAATGGATTGGCGGCACCAGGCATACAATCACCTGGACATCTACTGTAGGTTTAAGTAGTTCAGTAGGGCTTAATTGGTCCTCAGCTAGTTCCTCTAGTTACAGCGAAATTACAAGCAGTGCAACCCACGACACAGAGACAAATACAGGAAGTTATGGTTGGACAGTGCCGGATACTTTTCCGGAGGCAGACGGCGATGTGGCTAAGATTAAGATTTACGATACCAATCGAAATGCCACTGTGTTTACCAGGCAGTTTAAAATAACCAGGCCAATAATCTATCTAACCAGTCCGGTTATGGGCGATGAGGCGCAGGCAGGAACCATGTGGACTATTCAATGGACTACTACTGACGGAGTAGGGAATAAAGTGAAATTAGAATGGTATCATCCTGCACCTAGTATTGGCTGGACAGCAGTTGCCAATGGTTCAAACGTAGATAATCTTGATGACGGTGCAGTAAATAGTTTTGCCTGGACAGTCCCGATTAATATTACTACTGACTACGGAACCAACCAGGCTTATATCAGGATCTGGGATAATAACCGTTTAGCCACGGTATTCGTGGGCCCCGGAGGAGCACCGGGCGACGGGCTGGGATTTAATGTTGTTAAGCCTCAATTTGGTGTAATACCGCCTTTAGCAAATACTACCTGGCGCAGGGGAAGTGTGCGTACAATGTCCTGGGATACTATAGGATCGATGAGCAATTTCCTTAAGGCTGAGTATGATCCGACTGGTGAGTTTGAAGGTTCTCAAACTGATATTACTACTCAAGGATATTATACTGCTAATGATCAGGGTTCTTACAGGCATTTCACCTGGACCATCCCTATGTCTGTTACACTTTCGGAAGCCGGTGCAGCTAAAGTTAAGATAAGCGATCTATTGCCGCCCGAGGCCAACGGAATTTCTATAGCCTTTACAATAGCAAAACCAGCAGTGATCTCAGTTAATCAACCTGCAAGCGCTGCCTCTTGGACATTAGGAACCGTTAATGATATAATTTGGTCAAATGAAGGCAAGCTTAATAATGTCAGAATCGAATATTCACCATTAGGAGATTTCAGCGATAGCAAAACCTTAAGCACAAATTGGACATACGATGACTCAGGCAGCTTGTACCAGGATTATCTGGGGACATATACCTGGACTATACCTAATGACGATACATATCTATCAGGAGGAGTAGGGAAGATAAGAATCAGGAGCACCGCTGATCCATCGATAGTTAATAACTCAGGAATATTTACTTTGGCTGCGCCAAGCATCACTTTAGACCAGCCAAATGCCAGCTCTAAATGGGTGGTGGCAGAGAATCGTTTGATCTCCTGGACAAAAGGAGCCGGGACATTAATAAATGGCGGTAAGATAGATATTTCCTATGCGGTTCATACAGAGGATACTGATCCATTCACCTGGACTGCTGACTGGAATCAATTAGCACAGATTGATAATAGCGAGAGTTCATGGATGTGGACCAGCATACCCGTTGCTGTTGCAGGTGATTATATTGCAATCAAGATAGAGGACAGGGATGCTGACGGTTCGGAGAATGCAAACGGCCGTACAACGCAAAGCAGGGGCTATTCAGTGGTATTCCCGATTTATGCAAATGTTAGCAGTATCAGTATTCCGGGGGATACCGCTTATGTTAATGATACCTGGACGATTACCTGGACTACAACCGGAACTATTCCTGCAGCATATAGAGAAATCTATTACTATAAAGACGGGGATGATGCTACGCTTTGGACAATTGCTGCAGCAGGTTCTAATCCTGCCAGCCCATATGAGTGGACTGTTGTTGATGATATCGACGGTACAGTAAATATCAGGGTAAGGGATAGCCGCGTACCGGATAATGCTAATTCTTACGAAGATACCTCTAGCTTTAAAATCTTAGGTCCTTTAATGCTGAATGTGCCTAACGGAGCAGAAGAGTGGGTAGTAGATGATACGACCAAAGATATTACCTGGACCTATAGAGGCACAATCGGCAACGTTGTACTAGAATACTCTTATGATTCAGCTCATCAAACCTGGACCTATATAGAAGGAACAGATGCCAGCGGAATTGCCGCAAACTATAATGACGGCACTGCTTCCAGCAGTGGTTCTCTGGGTAATGGTAGTTTTTACTGGACAATTCCGGATACGGTTTCCGGTACAGTCAAGGTCAGGGTTTCAGCAGGTAGCGGTGATACTGCTATAGTAGATTCATCGGATGCAGATTTTAAGATAATCGGTGAGTTGCAGCTTATCTCGCCGGTTGGCGGTGAAGCCTGGAAGATCGGTTCAAACCACAATATTAACTGGACTTCAGTTCATGGCCCGTCAATGGAGAACATAGCCATACAGTTTTATGATGGAAACAGCTGGTATGATCTAGGCCGCGAGACCGAAGATGGTTGGGATAGCGTGTCCAATAGCGGCAGTTACTCCTGGACCGTGCCTAGCTCAATAAACAACTTAACTACCGCAGCTAAGTTAAGGATAAAAGAGGTTGATGATTTATCTAATACAGTTACTTCAGGCAATTGGACAATCACTTATCCGACAATTACCTTTACAACTCCGAATAAAGACACCAATCCGGACGCTGATACATACTGGGTGGAAAATGACACCAAGATCTTACAGTGGTCAGTTGACGGTTCGCTTAGGGGGAATCTTGCTCTATCCTATGCATACGGCCCTGATGCAAATGACCCTTCTGCATGGACAGGTGTAACCTGGACCCCGATCGATACAGTTGTTAACACAACTGAAGAAAAATACTGGGTAACTCCTGGCGTCACAACTAATGCGGCAGTAAAGATACAGGATCTGAGTTGGTCAGGAAATGTTATTGGTTACTCAACGGTATTTGGGATTGTTGAGGAACCGTATATTTATGTAACACTTGAAGGCGCTGATGATGATGCAGCTGTTGCGGGCACAGATTGGCGAGTAGGTAAGGTGAAGAGAATCTCCTGGACCTCTGATTTTGGCGTGAAGGATAACGTCCTGGCTATTCTCTGGGATATTGATGCAGACACCAGCGAGTATTGGACTGCGCAGGGAGCAGAGAATTTATCCAACTCAGGATATTTTGATTGGACGATTCCTCAGGATGTCTTAGCTGCCGGAGATTCTGCGCGGGCAATATATTTAAAAGTCAAAGATACATCGAGGCCGCAGACGCCCAACAGCCCTGCAATACCTACATTCAACGCTTTGCCGCCGAAGATCACTATATCAGATTTAACCGCGGTCTTAACAAAAGGAAGAACTGAGACAGTTACCTGGACTACTGACGGAGATGTGGGAGAGGACAACACCGGCAATCTGCGTTTGGTTTATTCAACTGACGGCACAACCTTTAAACATCTGGTTAGCGGCGCTGCCTATAATGCCTCTGACTCTGATACCTATACAACCGTTGCTACTACTGATGGTAGTTACACCTGGACAGTTCCGAATTCTGTAAGCAGTAATTGTCTATTTAAGGCTATTGATGATACCCGTCCAAGTGCAGCCTCCGGTGTTTCAGAGACCTTTAGGATATTACGCGGTGCAGTTACCGTAACCCAACCCAGCGGAGCTGAATTCTGGACAGTGGGGGTAAATAAGTCTATTACCTGGAGTTATATAGGTGACATTAACAATATTAAACTTGAATATTCAACTGACAGCAGTAATAACACCTGGACAGTGGTTACAGGAGCCAGCTCATTAGCACCGGGCCTAAATGGTACGGATTGGTTTGTAGCGACTCCTGATGTTCCTGGTGTGGGAATTTTCAGTTGGACAATACCAGATAGTATATCTGATACTTCAAGTTTGAAGATTACTTCCATAGATAATAATGTGGCTACTACCGGTTCTTCAGCTGAGAACTTCTACATCAAGGGTTATTTTACTACACCTAATCCGCCAGTAGGGGATGCAAGTTGGACATTGGGCGGCTCTGAAGATATAACCTGGACAACCACAGGCACAGTATCCAATGTAAACCTTTATTATACTACGGGAGATACTTGGACGCTGATCGATGGCGCAGAAAGTTTGGATAATATTGAAATTGGCGGACTCGGATCTACCAGCTTTACCTGGACTATACCTACTGATCTTGTTCCTACACCCAGCGCAACTGCCAAGGTGAAGGTAGTTGATGTCAGCGACGCTACTGTTGAAAGAGAATCAGCGGCATTTAAGCTGATTGGTAAGTTTGCTAATCTTACAGTTCCTGCAGCAGTTAATGTAGGAGGAGCTTACGATATTCCATGGTCAACCACAGGCAATATATCAACCGTACGACTTACCTATTCTATAGACAATCGTTCGACCTGGAGAAATATGGATGGTGTTCTGACTACTGCCGGAGGATATGAGCCAACCACGGTATCTAATAGCGATTCATATACCTGGACAATACCGAACACACCTAATACTACCGCAGAGTGTATCTTAAGGGTTGCTGATGATGCGGATTACCAGAATGTGCACGTTGATTCTAATGCCTTTAAGATCAGGGGCGTCTTACTCTTGGTGTCTCCGGGAGGAAGCGCTGATGAGTCTTACACTGTAGGGAGCGCTACAAATGTTACCTGGTCAACAGTGGGCAGTACGATCACACCGGTCATGTTACAATACCGTCCGTCCAGTAGTTCAGGATGGAAGAATATGGCAGGTGGTACAACCCCTGTAGCCACTGAAATAAATACCGCCGCAACTCCGGGAACCTATGGTTATCTTTGGACTATACCCGATGATATCGGCCCAGCCGCTGAAGTCAAAATCTATGATCCAAGCGATACCCAGGTAACCACTAGTTCCTTAAATACCTTTAACATCAAAGGCGCAGTGGATTTAACTACTCCGGATGGCGGTCAATTCTGGACTATTGGTACGCTTCATGATATTGAGTGGACCTTCACTTCCGGAGGTGGTAGTACAAATTATGTCAAGATAGAATATAAGCCAAATGATAGTATTGGCTGGACCCCGGTTGATAGCTTAGGAGAGCTTAGTGATGTGCCGGTTGAGGGATGGGCAGGCGTTGTAGAGAATGACGGCACATTTACCTGGACGATCCCCGATGCATATTCTACTAACACAAAGGTACGCGTATATGAAAAAGACGGGTTATCTAACATTGATAGCTCAACGCAATTCTTTAGAATAGCCAGGCCTACTTTCGGCAACTTTGCAGCTACAGTCGGAGCTATCACAAATACAATTGGCACAGCCAGTCAGGCCGAATTGAGTTTTGGGAAAACTTATGATGTTACCTGGTCGACAACCGGTACGATAGAAGATATAAAACTAGAGTATACACGCAGCAGTGCTTTTGCCGCTGATAAAACCAAAACAATTACTGCATCTTTAAGTAATGCAGCCCAGACATTTGAAGACTGGACGCCTCAACCCGCGAATATAATCGCCGGGGATGATCCTAATCTTTCTCTGCTCAGTTTTGAAATTGACAGCGAAAACCCGATTAATGACTTAGATGACGAGGAGTATCTTACCTGTTGGCTTAAGATCAGCGAAAATTATCCACCTTCAGCTACTCCGCTTGTTATGAGAGAGGCATCTACTTCGACTTCTCCTTCATTTAAGCTTTACCATGCACCGGAGGTGATTATCGCTCAACCTCTATCAATCAGTGACGATTGGTATATGGGTACCAGCCGTAAACTTCGTTGGAAGACAAAAGGCTTGGTGACTAGGAACAACTTTAAATTCGAATATTACGCAGGCACTAATTTAGGTTGGCAGGAGATTCCTGGTTCTGATCGTACTTCTATAGCTACAGAGTCATATCAAGGCAGGGAATACTACACTATCTTCTGGGATATCCCTTCGTTGATCGGATTAGCCTCTGACGATATTACGAATTGTAAGATAAGAATTACAGATTTGGATGATGTTAATATAGTGGGTTTTTCAGAGACCTTTACTCTCAAGGTGCCTAAGTTTACCTTAACCGTACCAACCGGCGGAGAAGTTTGGGCGTATAATGATTTGGCTTCGCTCGCCTGGACATTTGATGGTATACCTAGCGGTGCAGTAGAATTGCATCTATCGAGCGACAGCGGAACCAGCTATAATGTTTCTGTCAGCGCCGGCGAATTAACCAGCCCGATACCTTGGGCAGTACTCAACTACCCTGATATCAGCACAATGCGTATGAGGATAAGAGATAGCGGAAGAACCGCAAGCTCTGATACTTCTGATGCCGATTTTACAATTATACCTAAGCCAAAGATTGTATCGGTTACGCTGACAGATAAAAACGACACTGAAACCGATGACTTTGTAGTCAATGAGGAGAACATGGAGAATGAAAAACTGACTATTTCCTGGACTTACCAGGGATTAAACATAGGAAATAGCGGCCTGACGATTGATTACTTTAAAGATACTAACAGCGACGGTGCCTATGATAGCAGCGAGAATAAATATACAATCGCCACAGGAGTTGCGCGCAGCAGCACAACCGATATTGCCGACGGAGATTACTCAGGCGTTTATGCCGGCAGCTACACCTGGACTATAGTGCCAACTGCCTTAGCTTCTTCTGCCGGAGATCTTAAATTACGCGTATATGACCCGGATAACATCGATGTCGCTAACAATTACTACTTAGGTTATTCCGGAAGCTTTATGATCAGAGGCGGCTTTGAATTCACTACGCCTGTTCTCTCTACTCAGTGGTATGCCGGTTCAAGCGAAAACACGATTCAATGGAGAAATAAAGGAACATTTCCAAAGGTACACCTGTTGTACACCTTTGATGACGGGGAGACCTGGAAGGATATCGTGACCCATGCTCCGGTAGAGGTATCAGATGATAAAATTACAACTGCGGGTGCAGCCGCGGCTACTGAATTAACCAATACCGGTTCATATTCCTGGTCTATACCGGATCCACAGATAGCTAATCAGGCAGTTAAGCTAAAGTTATCAGACACCCAGGATCTGAACGTGCAGTCCAGTAGTGCTGAATTCCATGTTGTTTACTATACAGTTACATGGGAAATCAGAGATAGCGTACAAAGAGGCCATATATTGAAGGCTACTGTTAAAGCTACAACGTCAGGTACGCTTGTCGCTTCTGTTGAAGGTAACAGCCCGATAAGCATAAGGTTGCCTTACGGAAGCTTCGGCTTTAATTTCTCTAAGTCAGCCTATGTCGAAACATCAACTACAGATTATCTTGTGGGTCCTGCTACGGATTTAAGCTCGGATAATCTCACTAATGGTGTGATAACCTGGAAGATATATATAACCAGTACTGCAGAAGCTCAGGCTGATTTCAAGGTCCAGTCAAACTTTGCCTATGATGAGGATACGGATAAATTGACAGTCAACTCCTGGCTGGAGAAGCAAGGTAAGCTAGTGCTGGGAGATGATATTAATTGGTTGGGTAACGCTATGATAAAGATTTATGACGGCGAATCATTAAAGGCGATACTTGAAGATGCTGTCCCTGATTCTAACGGCGGCTATTGGTACGTGAATGCTACGGCTACGGTTCCCAGGGCAAGCGGAGGTTTAGGCCTGGCAGGCGGGAAGACTTATTTTGCCAGATGCGTGATTTACTATGGAGGAAGCGAAAAAACAGCTTATGAATCCGGAAATTCCTTTGAGATTAAAGTAAGTAAGACGATACAGTTAATTACTGCAGAGATTGAGAGGCAGGTCACTGGCCTTGGCGGCACAATTACCGACCAGGCAGCATTGACTAAGCTGGCAATACAAGCTGCCCAGCTTAATATTCAGTCGCAACTTATTAGTTCTGCAGCTACTACTCAGGCAACGGTTGCTAGTCAATCTGCTACTACTCAGGCAGCGGTTGAGAGTGCAGCTGCTGCTACTCAGTCAGCGATATCTGGCGTTAGGACTGAAACCAGCCAGATTCTAACAGCCGCAAGCACTACCATACCAAATCAAATAGACAACATGGCAGCTAATATAGCATCTGAAATATCCACTGAACTTAAGCCTTTTGTTCAGAGCGGTATTTTAACCCGTGATACTTCAGTAAAACAGGGTGCGACAGTTACGATTTCTTATCGTGCACCCTCAGGCCTCTATCCGACTTTGACCGTGTATGATCCTCTGGATAGAATAAAGTTATCCGGAGTGAGGATGGCAGAGATTGGTGCAACAGGAGTGTATGCCTACGATGTGCAGTTCATATCTGGCTGGGGTTTGGGAGATTTTACCGTTGTCTGCTCCGAAGCCACAAAAGGTTCAGTAGATGCTATCACGATCAGCGTTATCAAAGAAGATATCGCAGGCCTCTCAGGAACGCTTTCTGCGGTTTTGGGTACAACCTCAGGCATGTCAGGGTTGCAGGATAGCACGGATGCCCTGGCTAAATCTTTTGATGAGATTGACGATGCCCTGATTTTGATCAGCGAGAATGTCGCAGGCAAAGTAGAGGAGACCAAGGAATCGATAGCAGAACTAGAGATAGTGTACAACCAGTTAGTAGAAATCAGCAAGATGGTAAAGGGTATGACCGCAGGAGACGAAACAGACATCTTGGATAAGATGTACGAGATGACCACAGATAGAAAAGATGATATGGTATACCTGAAGAATAAGACCGAGGAGTTAAAAGCAGCGATGAATTTGAATACAAAGATGATTGAGAACGTAGCTAAGAAACCTGTGGTTCAGACCTGGTTTGAGTTTAGGTAATACTTTTAAGCCGCGGGCTCTTGCTGGATCCCGCGGCTCTAAATTCCAGCGGCAAAGCTCTAAAAATAAATAAAAAATATCTTGCAATTAGGTAGGGTATCTCTATATAATATAGGCACAAAATGAGAACAAGAATACTAAGACAGATTATTTTATCAGTTGTATTATCTGTCTGTTTATTTATTATACAGGCAGAGGCAGGGACTATCACTTTGCGTGTAGTGGCAGTAAATCCGTCCGAAGAATTATCACAGACAGCTCCGATAAAAGTCCACCTACCTAAAGAAGTAAAGCCCGAGCATATAGTTTATATGGCAGATATGCAAATGGCCTATGATGCACAAATGGGCAGTTACTATGTTTTTGGCGACTATGAACTTAAGCCCAAGGAGATGCTAGAAAAAGAGATCGAGATTAAAGACATATGGATTATTGATAATGTCGACATCGCTGATCTTCGGCTGGAGGCAAAGGAGATTTTTGGTGGTTTTGAAAAGACGAAGATGGCTAAGAAAGCCCAGGCTATGAACGATGCGATTAACGATAAGCTCGATGAAATACAAGAAAAACAGCTTGCCTCCAGCACCAATCCATCGCAACATATTTCTGACTACCGTTATTGCATAAGCTTATTTAATGAAGCTAAAAAAGAAGTAGTAGAGGCGAAGACTTTACTGCAGGAGATTGAACCGGAAGGGTTGACTGCGCTTACCTGGAAGATCATCATCTTCATTATTGCTTTCCTGGGAATTCTAGGTTTTACTTTTTATATCATCTGGCAGAAACAGGCCAAAATGGAAGCAGCGCAAAAAATAGAGGAAACAAAGGAAGAAGGACAAGAATAATTCGCTAATTGCTAACATCTACCAAAGAAGTGAACCCAATCAAAAAATTAATACTTTTCTTTTTTTTATCTACGGCATCGCTTAGTTTTTTTTCTGCTCATGCAGAGGTAGAGACTGCATTTTGGCAGACAACCAAATCTCAACACTTTGTGATTTATTCCCAAGAGGTCCCCAAAGGTTTTGTGCAGAGGTTGATTAGCCATGCGGAATCATATTATAACAGAATTATCGATAGTTTGGGTTTCCGAAGGTTTGATTTCTGGACTTGGGATAACCGCGCCAAGATTTATCTGTTTAAGGATTCCTCCAGTTATCAAAATGAGACGGAGCGCGATGGTTGGTCAGGAGGGATGGTGCATGTGGGAAGCCGTACGATAAAGACATTCGTCGGCCAATCAGGTTTTTTTGATTCTATGCTTCCGCATGAGATGGCGCATATAATCTTTAGGGAGTTCATCGGAGAAGACAAAAGACTGCCTCTTTGGATCGATGAAGGTGTGGCCTGTTCCCAAGAGGAGAGTATGTTAGATACACGCATAGAAATGGCTAAGTCTATGATAGAAAATAGTTCCTACATAGATTTTGATGCTTTCTCTAAGATCGGTGATTCTTTATCAGTCGATCCCCAGGTGTTTTATTCGCAGGCCGCTTCGATCATAGCTTTTCTCATTGAAAGAAACGGCAGGGATAGGTTCTTTGATTTTAGCCGGAGGGTCCGGGACGGCGAGGACTGGACAGTAGCCTTATGTAAAGCATACCGCTTTAGCGATTTAAAAGACATGGAAGAGAAGTGGAAAAGATTTATGAGCCAGCAATAGAGATAAAATATTAATTAAGATATTTGAGTTTTTTGTTTTTTGGTAAAATAAATAAAAAGAATTAAAACAACCGCTTAGAAAAGGAGGTAATATGAAAGCATTAGCCTACATACTTACAGCTGTTGGTGTTTTAATGATCGGCTTTTCCGTTGTTGCTAAAATGGGTTCAGGGGCAGGTATTGATGCTCAGACAATGGCTTATTTAGCTATGAGCTGTTTCTTGGTTGCGCTTGTCCTTCTTGCTGCGCGATTTGGTCAGAAGGTACAGTAAAATAATTCAGCCCCCAAAGTACCCTTACCTTCGCATAGGAAAAATCTGTTTACTTTTTTCCGGTTCTATTTCTCTCTATACAACAGCTGGAATTCTTCGCTAAAAGATTTAAATGATTGAACTCCCCACAGATAAAGAATCAATAGAAAGACATTTTTACCATTTATCCAATTTTTATGATCGTAAGCGATACCCCGATCTTAAGGTCGTTTATCAGTTTGCGCTAACAGAAAAAGAGAGAACCTACTGCTATTATATTTCGATTGCAAGCGGAAGGGCAGAATACCGTGAGGGGCAACATAGCTCCCCCTCGATTAAGATTTATGCCCCGCTTTCTACTTGGTTCTCTATTGCAAACGGAAGTCTAAACGGCCTCTGGGGCCTATTGACTGGAAAATATCGCATTGAAGGCAATCCCTATTATCTGAAAGAAATAAAAAAAATATTCGGTAAGAAGTTTGACGGATCAGATATACCAGAATTAAGCAATCCGATTGCTGAATTTGAAATACATCATAAGAGGATTTGGAAGAAACCCGATAAAATTCTTGTGGTGAACGGAAGCCCGCGCCGGAAAGAAGGGTTTACTTATTTTTATCTTCGGCATCTGCTTGAAGGAGTTAAGGGAGCAGGCTGCGATGTAGAATTAATTAATATCTATGATGAAAGTTTAAAAATCGAACCTTGTCGGGGATGTTATGTTTGTGAGAAAGGGCCTGGCAAGTGCGTCATAGAGGACGATGCCGACGAGTTACTGAAGAAGGTAGAAAATTCATATATTACGCTTTATGCCTTCCCGCTGTATACCTGCGCACCGCCTGATAAACTGAAGACTTTCTTAAATCGGCACTATGTCCTAGTCTCTCCTTACTTTTCACTGTGTGGCAAATTTACCAGGCACCCAAAGCGCAGGAGAAAAGAGTGTTATACAGCTGTTTTGGCCATCGGTGGTTATCCGCAAATAAAACAGTTTAAACTTGCAGAGCAGGTGTTAAGATTAGGGCATGGGGCGTATGTTACTACTCCGCTTATTGCAGCAATTTTCCGCCCCGGAGCCGAAGAATTATATGTAAATTCGTCTTGTCGGGAGTATTTGTATAAAGTTTTGCATGCTTTAGAGATAGCCGGAGAAGAATTGGTTAAAAATGGAAAAGTCTCAAAGAGCACTCTCAGGGTAATATCTAAAATTTATATTCCCCTCCGAGATTGGCATAGAGGGACGAATTTTTTCCGTTGTTTCCACCGGTTGCAAAATCCGTGAATCCATCATCCATGTCCAGAACTATCAAGAATGTCTTATTAATTCATCCCCCCACAGTTACCGAAAAAAGGTTTTATACAAAGATGGTTTCATTGCCTTTAGGCATCGCCTATATAGCCAGTGTCTTGAAAGACGATTATCATATTAGCATCTTGGATGCGACCGTGGAAGGCTATAATAAGGAAATTACCATTGAAGAAAATCGGGGTTTTTTCAGGTTTGGATTAGATTACGGCGAAATTAAAAAAAAAATTGAAGAATTATCTCCGGATTTGGTTGGGATCAGCTGTATGTTATCTTTACAGTACCCTTCTGTCCGTAAGATATGCCGCGATGTTAAAGATATAAATAAAGGAATCCAGGTTCTCCTCGGAGGCCCATACCCGTCATATTACGCAACAGAGATTATGTCAAGGAATAGGGATGTTGATTTTATTGTTAGGGGCGAAGGAGAATATGCTACCAGGGATTTATTATCGGTGATTAACCAAGGAGGCGATCTATCGAAGATAGATGGCCTTTGCTTTAGAAAAGACAGCGAGTTTGTAGTAAACCCTAAACGTAATTTTATAGAAAATCTCGATAAGATTCCCTTCCCCAATCGGGACCTGTTCCCTTTGGAAAAATATAATAATCATCAGCCTTTCTGGGCTACACCCGTTAAAAGCAAGAGGTACACATCTTTAGTAACATCGCGCGGTTGTCCTACTAGATGCTCTTTTTGTTATTCAAGCGTTTATTGGGGAGAGCATTATCGTAAAAGATCAGTTGCGAATATTCTATCCGAGATCGAACTGTTGATCACTAAATATAATATTACCAATTTTCATTTTGTCGAAGATAATCTCACGCTCGATAAAGAAAGAGCAAAGAACCTATTTAAAGAAATCATCAAGCGTAAACTGAATATATCATGGTGTGTTCCTAACGGAGTTTGTCTTTGGACATTGGATGAAGAATTAATCGCTCTTATGAAGCAGAGCGGTTGTTATGAACTGAATTTTGGAATTGAAAGCGGCAGTCAGGATGTCTTAAACAAAATTATCAAAAAGCCTCTGGACCTTAAGGAAGCTGAGAAAATAGTCCGGGAGCTCAAAAAGAATAAGATATTCGCATCAGGATATTTCATATTCGGTTTTCCGGGAGAGACGAAAGAGGATATCCTAAAGACAGTTGCTTTTGAGAGAAGGTTAAATCTTGATCGGAGTATTTTTTTTAGCGCTACACCTTTTGCAGGAACCGCATTATATCAGACCTGTAAAGAGCAGGGCTATATCAGCTCAGATTATGATGAGTCTTTTAATGAAATTTTTTCGGCAAAATTTGATAGTCGAGAGATGACTAAAGAAAAGTTAGATAGGTTGATTATGATCTGTTACGGCCTTCATATCTTAAAGAATTTCCTATGTCATCCACTCAGGTGGAGACAACTTTGGGAGATTTGGGGGAAAATTCTCGTATATAAATTTCTCTATTTTATAAAATTAAAGTGATGGTTAGGAACAGTAAGCAACGGATAGTTATTACTGGTCTCGGAGTGCTTTCTCCGATTGGCATCGGAAGGAAAAAGTTTTGGGATAATTTAATAAAGGGCAAAAACGGCATAGGGGAAATTAAGTCTTTTGATGCCTCTTCCTACCGAACCCATAAAGGCGGAGAAATAAAAGATTTTAGTCCTGCTGTATACATACATAATATTAAATTGCCTTCTTATTGTAGATCCACTCAGCTTGCCTTAGCTGCCTCAAGATTAGCCGTTGAGGATGCCAATTTAGATGAGAAGTTTTTTTCAAAGAATAAAGAGAGAATTGGGGTGATTATAGGCTCTGTTACCGCTGACTCTAAGATGGGAGAGAAAAGCGCATCGCTATGGAAAAACGCCGAATACATAAAAACCCCTAAGAATCTGGGGGGTAATTTTAATTGGCTTACCGTAGGAATAGCTAATTCTATTGCGCGCGAGTTAAAAATATCTGGTTTAAGCATGGGTATTCCTACTGCTTGTCCTTCAGGTAATTACACCATCGGATATGCGTTAGATTTGATTCGTATGGGTAGGCTAGATATTGTTATGGCTGGCGGTACTGACTCTATGAACCAGCTTGTCTTCGCAGGCTTTAATAGTCTTTTTGTTATGGATCCGGAGAAATGCAGGCCATTTGACCGTGACAGAAAAGGTTTGGTTGTCAGTGAGGGCTCAGGAGTGGTTGTATTAGAAAGTCTTGAACACGCAAAAAAGAGGGATGCCAATATTTATGCCGAAGTATTAGGGTATGGTTTAAGTTGTGAGCCATACCATGATACCGGCCTTCATCCTAATGGCTTAGGAATGGCTAGGGCGGTGAGGATGGCATTGGATGAAGCACAAATAAGCACCAAGGAGATAGGCTATATTAATGCCTATGGAGTCGGTATACCTGTTCATGATAAAGTAGAGACAAAGGTTATCAAAAAAGTCTTTGGTAAACGAGCAAAGCAGATTCCCGTCAGTTCTATTAAGTCAATGATCGGATACACGATGGGGGCGGCTAGCGCAATCGAGGCGATTGCCTGTGCTTTAGTTATGAAAGAGGGTATTATCCCTCCTACTATAAACTACAAAACTCCTGATCCGGAGTGCGATTTAGATTATGTTCCGAATAAAGCCCGAAAACAGAAAGTAAACACTATTTTGTCTCACTCGTTTGGCTTCGGAGGGAATACCACGGCATTATTGATAGGTAGATTTGATAATTAAGCCTGGGATTTAATCGGCCGTTCTTATTAAGCTTGACATTTGTACTGAGGAAGTTATAATTATTTTTAAATAAGCGAAAAAAAGAAAAAACTATGAGTAAATTTATAGTAGCCGGGAACTGGGATAATGATTTAATTGACGGACTATGCGAATTCCCTGAGGTAGATTCAGTCTTTGCCAGGTTGAGCACAGATGCTACAGGTGGAGGGAGAGCCGCTTTCGTGCTTCCGACGGTAAGCAGGAGAAGAGCAGAGCAGCATATCGCCTATGCCCATTCCAAAGGATTAAAGTTTATTTATCTTTATAATGCCGCTTGTTTAGGCAGCATGGAGTTTACCAAAGAAGGCAGGAGAAGATTAGAGGAAGAGGTAGAATGGGCGGTTGATACGGCAGGGGTAGATGCGGTTACGGTCTCGACAAATTACCTTTTTCGATTATTAAGAAAGAAGTATCCTAAATTAAAGGTTGGTACGGGATTATTTATGATGCAGTCTCCGATTTTGGAGCGTGTCAAATACTACCAAGATCAAGGGGCAGACTATATTACCCTGGGTTTTAATGTGGCTAGGGATTTTCGTCTGATGGAGAAGATACGTAAGACTATTAAGAGAAGCCAGTTACATGTTTTCGTCAATAATGTATGCTTATTTAATTGTCCGCATCTTGACTACCATGGGAATGTACTAACTCATATGTCACAGAAGGGTGCGTCTTCATCTCGAGTCTGTGTTGATTACCACACTTGGACTTGTAACTGTATAAAATCAGAGGAACCGGAGCAGCTTATACGTTCGCGCTGGATCAGGCCGGAAGATTTGCACCTTTATGAAGAGATGGGGTTTACACATTTTAAGATAACTGATCGGTCGCGCGCCTCCCGTTGGTTAATCAGGGCGGCGAGAGCATATGTCCAGAGAAAATATGATGGGAACTTGACCGACATACTGTCTCTTGAGATACCCGGAGACGAAAAGAACATCCAACCGGAGATAAACAGGAAATTCCGCAAGCAGTTGCTTAAATATTGTGTATCGGATCAGGTATGGCTTAAAGGTTCTTTTGGCTGGGGTAAAGCCGGACGACCCGCGATTAATAACAGAGAGCTAGATGGTTTCCTGGAGTTCTTCAAAAGCCGGGATTGTAATTTAATCGATTGTGATAAGTGCGGATATTGCAGAAGAGTTGCTGAAAAAGCTATATATTTTACTAATCCTGATGCCCGGAAAAAACTAATCATGGTATTGAGGGGTTCGATAAACGAGTTTTTAAATAATAGATTATTTGCTCCTCCGAGAAAGAAAGAAGAGATAAGGAGATAGGAAGATGAAAAAAACAAGATTTACAGTAGCCGGGAACTGGGATAACGCGCTTATCGACGGATTAGCGGAGATTCCAGAGGTAGAGTCAATTTTTGCCAGGTTGACCACTGATAGTACCGGAGGGGGTAGATCAGCTTTTGTCCTGCCTTTAGTAAGTAGGAAGCAGGCAGAGGAGCATATTACTCATGCGCATTCCAAGGGGTTAAAATTTATCTATCTTTATAATGCTGCCTGTTTGGGCAATATGGAGTTTACTAAAGAAGGCAGAAAAAGATTAGAGGAGGAAGTGGAGTGGGCGGTGGAGAAGGCGAAAGTAGACTGTATTACGGTAGCCACCAATTACTTATTTCGATTACTAAGAAAGAAATATCCTAGATTAAAAGTGGGGGTGGGAATCTTTATGAAGTTTGGTGAGTTGGAACGCTTTAAATATTATGAGGATCAGGGAGCCGGCTACATCACCATAGGTTTTAATATTGTCAGAGATTTTAAGATGATGGAGAAATTGCGAAAGACCGTAAAATGCGACTTACAGGTATTTGTCAATAATATCTGTCTTTTTAACTGCCCGCATATGATTTACCACCCTAATGTATTGACTCATTCATCTAAAGTAGGCGCGCCTTCATCAAGGGTTTGTGTTGACTATCATACTTGGACATGCGATGTGATAAAATGCGAAACGCCCGGGGAGATGATAAAATCCCGTTGGATCAGGCCGGAAGACCTGCATTTTTATGAGGATATGGGCTTTGATTATTTCAAAATTACGGATAGATCAAGGGCAAGTAGTTGGCTTATACGTGCAGCCAGGGCCTATGCCGATAGAAAGTACGAGGGGAACCTCTGTGATATATTATCCCTTGAGATACCCGGAGATGAAAAGAATATCCAGCCGGAAATCAACAAGAGATTCCGCAGACAGCTGCTTAAATACTGCAAATCCGATCAGGTATGGCTTAAAGGTTCTTTTGGCTGGGGTAAGACCGGTCGGCCGCATATAGACAACAAGGCTCTCGACGGTTTTGTAGAGCACTATATGAAACAGAATTGTTATTTTATCGATTGCAGTAAATGCGGTTATTGTGACAGGGTGGCTAAGAAGGCTGTGTATTTTCCTGATGAATATGCGAGAAAGAAATTAATCTCGATGTTGCATGGTTCAAGGAATGAGTTTGTACATAACAGATTATTCGTTCCTCCGAAAAAGAAAAGAGAGGAGGCTCTGGTATAATGCATCTACTTGTAACCACTAACTGGGATGATAAGTTATTAGAAGGCCTAGATCCTAAAGTTGTAAAGTGGATTTCCGGTCGTTTACCACGAGACGCAGTAGGCGGCAACAGTATTACTCCTGAGAATATGGTTAAGAGAATTAGTAAAAAGGGAGTTGAAAAATATATAAAGAAGATACATAAAAAAAATATGAAATTTAATTATTTGCTTGACGGACACTGTACGGGTAATAAAGAGTATGGTTGGTACGGTGCGGACAAGATACTACAAATGGTAAAATGGATTTCTGATTCCGGGGCAGATGGAGTTACCGTTGTCCTGCCGCACTTAGTTCAGCTGATAAAAAAGGATTATCCCCATCTCAAGGTTGGTTTTGGCAGCGTTCGGGGACTTTGGGAGTTGACGCGGATTAAATATTATGATAAAGAAGGTGTCGATTGGACGATGCTCCATGCGCCGGCGATTAGAAACTTTAGATTATTAAGAGTAATCAGGAATGCAGTAAAGTGCGATCTTTGGTTAGTAGCGAATAGTGCATGTTTACTTTATTGTAATTTTGGTTATGACCACGATAATTATATATCGCATGCCACAAATTATACTGCGCAATTCAGCTTTACAGACTATTTTCATCTCAACTGCTATAAAACAATGCTCGAGAAGCCGGAGGAGTTGATTAAAAGTCCTTGGATACGCCCAGAGGATTTGTCTGCATATGAAAAAATAGGTTATGATAAATTTTTTATTTTACCTAATAGCGCAGATACTAAAAGTCTATTGCAGGCTATCAATGCATATAAAGATAGGCATTACGAAGGCAATCTGCTTGATCTTTTATCAGCATCGGGTAAAAAGATATGCCAAGATAAAGGCGGCGGCTTCGCAAAGGGTGCCCCCAGGATTAGCAACGAGAGATTAGAAGGAATGATAGAATTTTTTGCAAGCAAAAGAGAAGATTGTAGAGGATTGTTATGTAGCGAATGTGGTTACTGCTTGGATCTAGCCAAGAAATGTGTAACCTGGCCTGATTCAAAGGCCAGAAAGCAATTGCTTAAAAAGTACAGAGAAAGAATAGAAAGGATTGAGGATGGCAGGTAAGAGCATCGGGAATTTAAGAGAGGAGATTACAGAACTCGTTCTTAAGCTAACAGAGGAGGACGTTGAGGTACAGGGTGCTTCTGCGCCTGATGTGGAAGCAAATTTTATTGAAGGGGCTAATGTAGATTCCTTAAAGGCCCTGGAGATAGTTGCGGCGCTGGAGAAGAAGTATAAGATTGAGATAAAGGAAGATGATTTACCTAAATTGAGCTCAATAGATGATATGGTGGCTATGGTTGAGAAGCTTACAGGTATCACACCTTTGGTATCCGAGATTCCGAAAGCAAAGAAGCCTAAAGCAAAAAAGGGCCCCGTAAAGAAGAAAGTGCCGGCAAAACCTAAGAAGAAATCGCCAAAAAAGAAAAAGCTTAGGAAATGAAGCAGCAGCTTACCTTCCAGGAAATCAAAAAAATAATACCTTACGATTTCCCTTTTCTTTTGATAGATAAGGCAATTGAAATAGAAAAAGATAAAAGGGCCGTATGCCTTAAAAATGTAACAGGCAATGAGGTGTATTTCCTAGGACATTTTAAAGACCAGGCAGTTATGCCCGGGGTGTTGATTATCGAAGCGATAGGACAGGCAGCTTTGATTTTAGTAAAGTACAATCGCAAAAATAGCGCAAAGTATCTGCTCGCAGCGGTTAATAAAATGCGGTTTTTAAAACCGGTTCTACCAGGCGATCAAATGATCATAGAAGTTAAGGCGACAAAGAAACTGGGCAATCTTTTTTTAATTTCCGGAAGCGTGACTGTTGACGATGCAGTCGTTGCTAAGGGAGAATTAGTGTTCTCGAAAATCAAAAGATAAATAATGGCAGCACAAAATGACAGACGCGTAGTAATTACCGGTTTAGGGGTACTTTCCCCGATCGGTATTGGCAGAAAAGAGTTTTGGAGTAATTTAATAAAGGGTAAAAATGGCGTAAAAGAGATTAAATCATTTAACACCTCGCGATACCGAACGCATAAAGGCGGAGAAGTAAAAGATTTTAACCCGGGAAAATTTATAAAAAAAGTCAAATTACCTTCTTTTTGTCGTTCCGCTCAACTTGCTCTTTCTGCTGCAAGATTAGCAATTGATGATGCAGGACTTAAGGAGCATGATTTATCTTGGGATAAGAATCGAACTGGAGTTATTATTGGTTCAACCACCGTTGATCCCAGGCTGGGTGAGAAGTATGCATTGGTATGGGCAAAAAGAGGGTATAAGAATACGCCAAAAAATACAATTCATAATGTGAATGTAGATTTTCTGACCGTTGGTCCAGCATGCTGTATCTGTAGCGAATTTTCTATTTCTGGTTTGAGTCTGAGTCTTCCTGCTGCCTGCGCAGCAGGTAATTATACCATTGGATACGCCTTTGATCTAGTCGAAAGCGGGAGGTTGGATATCGTGATTGCAGGGGGGACTGATCCAATGAATCAGTTGGTTTTTGGTGGTTTTAACAGTTTTCTAGCTATGGATCCGGAGAAATGCAGGCCGTTTGATCTTAAAAGAAAAGGTTTAGTTGTAAGCGAAGGTTCCGGGGTAGTTGTTCTGGAAGAATTGGGACACGCGAAGAAACGAGGGGCTGATGTATATGCTGAGGTATTAGGTTATGGTTTTAACTGTGATGCATATCATACCACAGGTTTTCACCCGGATGGTTTAGGAGCTGTGAGAGCAGCAGAGATGGCATTTACTCGCGCTCAAATTAGCCCAGATGATATAGACTACATTAATGCGCATGGAACAGCTACTTCCTTAAACGACAAAATAGAGACTAGGGCGATAAAGAAAATTTTCGGAAGAAGGGCGAAAAAAATTCCCGTTAGTTCCATCAAATCAATGATTGGCCACACTATGGGCGCAGCCAGTGCTATTGAAGCTGTTGCATGCGCTATGGTTGTTAAGGAAGATATTATTCCTCCCACTATCAATTATCATACACCTGATCCCGAGTGCGATTTAGATTACGTTCCAAACGTGGCCAGGAGGCAAAAGGTAAATACTGTTTTGTCTAATTCATTTGGTTTCGGTGGCTATGTAGGGATGTTATTAATAGGAAAATTCAATGGCTAAAAAAAGAACAGTAATTACAGGCCTAGGCGTAGTGAGCCCTATAGGCATAGGTAAAAAACAATTCTGGCAGAATATATTAAATGGCGTGTCGGGAGTTAAGCCGGTTTCCATTTTTAAAACTTTTGATAAAGCTTATAGTTTAGTTGGCGAGGTCGCAGATTTAGATTTCTCAAGTTATCTG